>NZ_FAOZ01000006.1:300000-497373 GCF_001536285.1 Parafrankia irregularis
ATCAGCCGGTGCATCGAGTACGACGGCTCGAAGCCGACCGCCGTCCGACCGGGCCCGCCGAACACCTGGCAGAGCTGCTGGAGGATCTCGTTGGACCCGTTCGCCGCCCACACCTGGGCGGTGTGCACACCGAAACCGGCGTCCGAGGTCAGGTAGTAGGCGAGATCGGCGCGCAGGGCCTCGGCGTCGCGGTCCGGGTAGCGGTTCGCCTCCGTCGCGGCGAGGGTCGCGGCCTTCCCCAGCGCGTCGACCAGGCCGGCCGACGGCGGATGCGGGTTCTCGTTCGTGTTCAGCCGGACCGGGACGTCGATCTGCGGCGCGCCGTAGGGCGACAGGCCGCGCAGGTCGTCGCGCAGCGGCAGGTCGTCCAGCGTGACCACGCGCCGCGCCGGACGTCCGCCCGACGTCGCCGCACCCGACCGGGATCCGCGGTCGAGACCGGGGCCCACGCCCGGACCGGCCCCCAGGCCCGCGGCCGGCGCGGAGATCGGCTCCACCCGCATCCCGTCGAAGGCGGGGGCGTCGGCCTCGAGGGGGCCGACGGCGTCGCTCGTCGCATCCACCGAATCTTCGGTCATCGTGCCCGCACCTCCACCGCGTCGACGTGCCCGGTCAGATCCTCGGCGGTGCCGAGCGCGGCGATCCGCGGTGCGATGTCGGCCAGCGCGTCGGCGTCGCAGGAGACGACGTGCACCTGCCGCTGGAAGGCGGACACCGCGAGACCACCGGAATGCCGTGCCGTCCCGCCCGTGGGCAGGACGTGGTTGGAACCAGCCAGATAGTCACCCAGCGGAACCGGGGCGTACGGCCCGACGAAGATCGCCCCGGCGTTGCGCACCCGGGCGGCGACCGCCGCCGCGTCCACCGTCTGGATCTCCAGGTGCTCCGCCGCCCAGGCGTCGGCGACGGCCAGCCCGGCGTCGAGGTCGGCGACCAGCGCCACCGCACCCTGCCCGGCCAGCGCCTCCGCCACCCGCTCGCGGTGCCGGGTGCGGGGAACCTGCTTGTCCAGCTCGACATCGACGGCGTCGGCGAGCTCGACCGAGGTCGTGACCAGCAGACAGGCCGCCATCGGGTCGTGCTCGGCCTGGGCGATCAGATCGGCGGCGACGAAATCCGGCCGGGCCGAGTCGTCGGCGAGAATCGCGACCTCCGTCGGGCCCGCCTCCGCGTCGACGCCGACCACGCCTCGCAGCAGCCGCTTCGCCGCCGTGACGTACACGTTGCCGGGACCGGTGACCACGTCGACCGCCGGGCAGCTCTGGGTGCCGTGCGCGAACATGGCGACCGCCTGTGCCCCACCGGCCGCGTAGACCTCGTCGACGCCGAGCAGCGCACACGCCGCCAGCACCACCGGATGCGGCCGGCCGTCGTTGTCCACCTGGGGCGGCGAGGCCACCGCCAGCGAACCGACACCGGCCTCCTGCGCGGGCACCACGTTCATCACGACGCTGCTCGGGTAGGCGACCCGGCCACCCGGCACGTAGAGGCCGACCCGTTCCACCGGGATCCACCGCTCGGTGACCGTCGTGCCGGGGGCGACCTCGACGACGACCGGCTCGCGCAGCTGAGCCCGATGCACCAGCCGTGCCCGCCGGATCGCCTCGGTCAGCGCGTCACGCACCGCCGGCTCGAGCGCCGCCAGCGCGGCCTCGAGATCCTCGGCCGGCACCCGCAGGCTCGCCGGCCGAACCCGGTCGAACCGCTCGGCGGCATCGAGGACAGCCGCGTCACCGCGGGCCCGCACATCATCACAGACCGGGCGCACCGCCTCGATCGCCACGTCGACGTCGACGGCCGCCCGCGGGATGAGGCGGCGGACCTCCGAGGCGCTGGGTCTCACGGAACGCAGATCGAGCCTTCTGAGCACGCCCCCGAGAGTATCGGCCCCACCCCCGGTCGGAGCAGTGGAATTCTTCGGGAATACCCACCGTGACACATGAAGACCCTGATCAGGCATCTTTTCCGGAGAAGTGACAGACCGACAGCGTGGTGTATCCACCATGTGCCCGTCGCGTGGTTGCCGCCCACCGCCGCCCACCGCCGCCCACCGCTGCCTACCGCTGCGTGCCGCTGCCTGCCGCGGCCGGCAACCGCGCGGGCGGCCGGACGCCGAGCCACTTCGATAGCCTCGACGCGTGACCTCCCGTTCGGACATCCCGCCCGCCGACGGGCACTCCTTCCACGGCAAGTCCGGTTTCCTGCCCCCGCAGCTGTATCGGTACCTCGTCACCCACGGGTCACCGACCGACGACATCCTCGCGGACCTCACGGCCGAGACCGCGGCCCTGGGCGGCGCCGCCGGGATGCAGATCCCCGCCGATCAGGGCGCCCTGCTGACGATCCTGACCGCGGCGATCGCGCCGTCCCGCGCCATCGAGATCGGGACCTTCACCGGCTACTCCTCACTGTGCGTGGCCCGCGCCCTGCCGCCCGGCGGCCGGCTGCTGTGCCTGGACGTCAGCGACGAGTGGACGTCCATCGCCCGGCGCTACTGGGAGCGGGCCGGGGTGAGCGACCGGGTGGAGCTCCGCCTCGGCCCGGCAGCCGAGTCGCTGGCGCAGCTGCCCGCGCGGCCCACCTTCGATCTCGCCTTCATCGACGCCGACAAGGAGGCGTACCAGGCCTACCTCGAGCTGCTGCTGCCCCGGCTGAACCCGAACGGCCTGATCATCGTGGACAACGTCCTGCAGTCCGGGCAGGTGCTCGCCGAGGACGGAGCCGAGACCGAGGCCAGCCCGAACGTCGTCGCCATGCGGGCCTTCAACGAGGCTCTCGCCCGTGACCGGCGGGTCCAGGTCGTCATGCTGCCCGTCGCCGACGGGCTGACCCTCGCCCGCAAGCTGCCGTAGGCCCACCGACCGACTCCCACCGGGCGGGCTGGCCGGGAGCGGTCACAGGTACCGTTCCGGGCGGCCGATCCGCACCTGCACACCGGGCGAGTAGTGCATCAGCGGCTCGACCACCGGCGGGGTGAACCCGGCCGCGCGCAGCAGCCCGTCGTCGAGCTCCACGGGATCCGCCCGATGGAGCGGCCAGGGCTCGTGGCAGGCCGGCACCGTCCGATGGCTCGACCCGGTCGAGCTGTAGAGGCGCCAGCGGGCGGTGAGAAAGTGATCCAACGGGCTGAGCTCGCCGGCCTGATACGCGGCGCCGATCCGGACCCGCACCCGGCTGGACGCCCCCCGCGGCCCCGGCCAGCGACGCCGCGTCCGGTAGAGGATCTCGTCCCGACCGATCTCGTCGCGGCCGATCTCGTCCCGGTCGATCCCGTCCCGGCCGAGCGTGCGACGCGGGCCCGACCAGCCTTCCCCGGTGCGGACGACCCGCATGGCGGACCACAGGTAGGGAAGCCGGAAACCCCCGCGCGCCATCAGGACCGCAGGGAGCCTGGCGGCGTCCAGGGAGAAGAACCAGACCCCGCGACGACCCCGCCGATCGACCACATAGGTGCGGACGTTCGTCTCCGGGAACGTGGACATCCACGGCAACGACCACCCGCGGCCGGTCGCCACCCGCATGGCGAACGGCACCAGGCTGACCCAGGCCCGGCCGTCGAAGGTGTCCACGGTCAGCTCCGGCGGCAGCCGGCGGCGCACCACCTCGGGCTCGAACGGCCAGTGCAGGAAGGTCAGCTGCTCCCAGCGCTGGATCGAAGCCGGGCGCTCGACGGCGAACGGGCACACCGGCCCCACCGTGGGACGAGCGGCGGGGCGAGCCACGGCGTCACCGCCGCCGGCCAGGCCCGACTGGTCCAGGTACATGCGACCATCGTGGCCTGCCGGCCGACTATTCGCCGGATTTCAGCAGTTCCGTCGCGGAGACGACGATTCGCGGGTCCGGCTGCCCGATGACCGACTCGTCCCGGCCGGCGTACTCCAGCTGCGACAGGACGTGGCGCATGGCCTCCAGCCGGGCCCGTTTCTTGTCGTTGCTCTTGATGACGGTCCAGGGCGCCTTCTTGCTGTCCGTGTGGACGAACATGGCTTCCTTGGCCTTGGTGTAGTCGTCCCACCGGTCCAGTGCCGCGAGATCGACGGGGCTGAGCTTCCACTGCCGCACCGGGTCGATCTGACGGATCAGGAACCGCGTCTGCTGCTCGCTGCGTGAGACCGAGAACCACAGCTTGATGAGGTGGATGCCGCTTTCGATGAGCATCTCCTCGAGCGCGGGCGCCTGGCCGAGGAACTCGTGGTACTGGGCTTCCGTGCAGAAGCCCATGACCCGCTCGACGCCGGCCCGGTTGTACCAGGAGCGGTCGAACATCACGATCTCGCCGGCGGTCGGCAGATGCTCGATGTACCGCTGGAAGTACCAGGACCCACGCTCGGTCTCGGTCGGTTTCTCCAGCGCCACGACCCGGGCCCCACGCGGGTTCAGGTGCTCGGTGAACCGCTTGATGGTGCCGCCCTTGCCGGCGGCGTCCCGGCCCTCGAAAAGCAGGACGACCTTCTGGCCGGTGTCCTTCACCCAGTACTGGAGCTTGAGCAGCTCGATCTGCAGCAGCCGCTTCTCCCGCTCGTAGGCGTCACGGGAAAGCCGGTGCGTGTACGGGTAGTTCTCCCGCCAGGTGTCGATGGACGTGCCGTCCGCACGGAACAGAGTCGCGTCGTCCGCGTCATCCTCGACCACTGTCAGTGAGCGGACGTCCGTGCCGAGGTACTCGGTGGGTGGCGTGAAGGGAAGTGAACCAACAACCAGCCGCACGTCGGATGTTCCTGCGGTCGTCTCGCTCATGGCAGCCTCCGGTAGGGCTCATCAGCCCCGATCCCATCATCGGCCCGCCCCCGCATGGCACGCCAAGCTGGGATTTCAACGCCTGTTCACCTGCCCCACACGTCCCGCCTGACAGGTTCCCGGGCGACCGCGCCAGCGCGGAACGGCTGTCGCCCGGCGCGGCTCCGGGGCCCCGGCGACCCTGCTTGTCGCGTCGCAAGGGTGAAGGATTTTGGTTGTTGCGATGACCAAAATCCTTCATCCTTGCGGGCCGCCAGGCGAATTTGCGCCCCTTTTGCCCCTCTTGGGATGAACTGTCGCCGCCGCTTGGCGGTGCGGGTAGGGTTCGCCTTCCGTCAGCGCGGCTCCGCCAAGCCCATGCCGGTGGTCCGGATCCGCCGCGTCTCTGGATTCTGCTACGGGCACCAAAACGACCAGAATCCTCAGCTCCTGCCCGGCGGCAACAGCGGCCGTCCCGGGCGTTAGCCCATGACGAGGCAGGTGCTGCTCGCGGTGGCCACCACGCGCCCGGCGGCGTCACGGACGTCCGCCTCCGCGAACGCGGCCCGACGGCCGGGGCGGGTCACCCAGCCATGGGCGGTCAGCGTGTTCGTCCCGCTCGGCACGATCTGGACCGGGCGAACATAGTTGACCTTGATCTCAAGCGAGGTGTAGGCGGTGCCGGCGGCCAGGGTCGTGTGCACCGCGCAGGCAGCCGCCGTGTCGAGGAGCGTGCAGACGAGGCCGCCGTGCACCAGTCCGATCGGGTTGTACGCGGACTCGTCCGGCTCGCAGGTGAAGACGACATCACCGACGTCCGCCGAGACCGGCCGGAAGTCGAACACCTGGGAGATCGGCGGCGGTGGGACCGTGCCGTCCATCATGGCGCGCAGGAACTCCAGGCCGGACATGGTCAGGCCCAGGGCCGCGCTGGGGGCCGGGTCGTACCAGGTGACGGTCTTGTGCCGCTGGTCGCCCCAGTGCTGGGCCGGGTCGTTCCCGGCGGCCGCCGGCTCCGAAGATGACATGGGCCGGAGCCTATGTCGCCCACCTGCGACGAGTTCCGCCCGCGCGACGCGCCCAGCCGCCTGCCCACCGACCACCGGCGGCCGACCACCGGCGGCCGACTGCCACGCACCTCGATCCGATCGCCGCGCACCGCAACACCCGCCGATCGCGCGCGCCGCTCACTCGCCGGGATACCGCTCCCCCACGGCCGCGATCAGCCGGGCCGTCCTCGCCTCGACATGGGCCGTGAACCGGGCCGCCCAGTCACCGGTTGTCGACGCGGCGGCGACCAGCGCGGAAAGCGCCACGTCGAGGAGCTCGTCGATCAGCTCCTGCTCCGAACCGCGGCTCTTGCGCGGGTTCTGTCCACGCAGGCCGATCAGCGCCGCGCTCGCCTCGCCGCACTCCTCGGCCACCTTGACCACCCGCAGCGCGAGGCCCTCGTCGGGACCGATCGCCATTCTTCGATCGTTCAGGTCGAGCGCCCGCACGGCGGCGTCGATCGCGGCCGTGGGCAGCATCGGCTCCGATGGCACGGCTGCCTCCGGCAGCACCGTGGGCGGCGTCGGCTCCGGCGACACGGCGGTCTCCGGCGGCGCAGCGGCCTCCGAAAGCGCAGCGGTCTCGGACGGTGCGGGACTGTTCGGAAGCACATCCACCAGCGTGAAGGTACCGGCCGGGAACACAGCGGCCGTGTCCTGACGAGCGGGACGGATCCACATCTGCCCGCGCCCGGATAGTGTGGAGGACAGGAGCAGGAGACCGTCTCGCGGGAGCGGGGGCGGTCGAGGGCCACATCGAGCCTGGCCGCCCGAGGGCGTGCCCGGTGAGCGTGGCCGATCAGGCGGCCCGCCCCGACCGATGCGGCAACGGCCCGCATACCTACCTGATGCTCCGCGCGCCGGGCACTCGCCATGGCCGCGGGCGAGAACGGACACGCCTTGACTCGGATCCCGGAGGCTTCGCGCGCCGACGCGACCCGCGCGCGCCTTCTCGCGGCCGCCCTCGACGCGTTCGCGACAAAAGGTTTTCACGGCACCACCACCCGCGACATCGCGGCGGCGGCGGGAATGAGTTCGGCAGCCCTGTACGTCCATCACAAATCGAAGGAAGAACTGCTTTACCTCATCTCGTTGACCGGGCACCAACGGACGCTCGCGAGGCTGCGCGCGGCGCTCGCCCACTCGGATGACCCGGTCGAGCAACTGCGCAGAGTGGCCCAGACCTTCGCCGAGTCGCATGCTCGCGATCACACCACCGCCCGGGTGGTCAACTACGAGCTCGCCGCACTGAGCTCGGAGCATCGGGAGGAGATTCACGCCATTCGGCGGGAGATCGCCGCGGAGATCGGCGGAATCGTGCAGCGGGGTGTCGCCGCGAAGGTGTTCGTCGCACCCGATCCGGCGATGACGGCGACCGCGCTGGTCTCCCTCGCCATCGACATCGGCCGCTGGTACCGGGACGACGGCTCGTGGACCCCGGCGGAGATCGGCCGCCGGTACGCCGAGCTGTCGCTGCGGATGGTCGGCGCAGCTCTTCCTTAGGCGAGATCCGCAGGAGGCGCGTTGACGGCGGCCGCGGACCGGTGAAAACGCGCACCAAAAGCGGCGAAGCGGCCACGGAGCGGCCGGCAGGCACGGAGAAACGAGAATTTCTGTCGCCGGGAGCCTGTAGCACGGTTCCGAGCTTCGGACTGCCGCTGCCGCCGGGCAGGATCTGAGGATTCTGGTCGCAGGAACGACGAAAACCATCAGATCCTCGAGCCATGCCTCGAGCTGCGGTTCCGGCCCGCCGCCGCTGCCCGGCAAATCCTGAGGATCGTGGTCGCCGGCACGACCAGAATCCTCAGATTTTCGAGCCGCGGCGTCGAGTTGCGGCCCTCGCCGCCCTTGCCGGGCAGCCCGGGTTCGCCTGCCCCCGGCGGCCTCAAACCGCGTTCACCTTGATCGTCGATCCTGATCTGCGTGACCTCGCGGCCGGCTCCGGAACGGCGCCCACCCACTCTTCGGACTCGCCCCGCCCAGGTTCCGGGCGCTGCAGGCGCTGCAGGCGCTACGGGTACCCGGAGCGTCGGTGCAGGTCACAGGTTCGCCTTCACAGTCCGGGAACCTGGTACTGACTAATCGCTTGCTTAGTTGCCGTCCCGTCGCTTACCGTGCCTAGCTGTGGCGCACGCCACATCGCCCGCCGGTCGCGCGCCGCCTGTCGCGCCGAGCGAGCGTCTCGCCTCGGCCCCGACCGACGACCGCGGAGGACAGTCATTTGAGTCTGACGATCGATCCGCCGGCCGACACCCGCAGCCCGGATCGAAATGGCATCCGCAGGCTCTGGTTACGCCAGCTCGCCCACTACCCCGCCAATGGACCCCGCGGCCTCTATCTCGCGATCACCGTCCTCGTGGCCGTTTTTCTCTACTACGCGTTGTACACCCAGGGCGCGGTCGCGACGCAGATCATCGAGCATTACCACTTCTCGTTCACGGCCTTCGTCTTCGTCAGCGTCATCGGCAATGCGATCGGCGCCTTCGCATCGCTTTTCGCCGGTCTCACCGACCGCTGGGGCCGGGCCAACCTCGTCGTGGTCGGCGTGCTCGCGGTGGCCCTGATCGCCCTGCTGGGGCTGCCGAACGCACCCGGCAAGGCCGGCTTCACCGTCATGTACTCAGTGCTGTGCTTCGTCGAGGGAATCGTGCTGGTGGCCACTCCGGCACTGGTCCGGGACTTCTCACCGCAGGTCGGGCGGGGCCTCGCCATGGGCTTCTGGACCCTGGGCCCGGTGCTGGGCAGCCTCACGGTCACCAGCGTGTCGAGCAACACCCTGGACGAGCATCCCGACTGGCGCTTCCAGTTCTACGTCTGCGGCGTGGTCGGTCTGGTGATGTTCGTGGTCGCCCTGGTCGGGCTTCGGGAGCTGGCACCGGCGCTGCGTGACCAGCTCATGGTCAGCATGCGCGACCGCGCGCTGATCGAGGCCCGGGCCGCGGGCATCGACCCCGAACAGGCGTCCGCCGGGTCCTGGCGACGGGTGCTGAAGCCCAACGTGATCGGACCCGCCTTCGCGATCAGCACGTTCCTGCTGCTCTATTACATTCTGGTCGGCTTCGCCGTCGTCTACTTCGCCACCGTCCACGGGTACTCCGAGGCGCGGGCGAACGCGGTGGCCAACTGGTACTGGATCTCCAACGCGATCGCCCTGGTCGTCGCCGGAGCGTTGTCGGACCACTTCCGGGTCCGCAAGCCCTTCATGGTCGTCGGCATGGCGATCAGCGTCGTCGGAAACATTCTGTTCGCGTTGTCGACGACCGACCCCGACACCGGCTACTACGCGATCGCCTTCTATTTCGTGCTCAGCGCCGCCGGCAGCGGAATCGCGTACGTGGCCTGGATGGCGGCCTTCACCGAGACCGTCGAGAAGCACAGCCCCGCGGCGACCGCCACCGGTCTCGCCATCTGGGGCTGGATCCTGCGCGTCGTCGTCAGCGTCGCCCTGATCCTCTTCACGTTCGCGCTGCCCGCCACCTCCGTCCTCGTCGACAAGGGGACCCGCGTCGAGCACATCGTCACGTCGCATCCCAGGGAGGTCGCGGTTCTCTCCGCGATCGACCCGGCGACCTCGGCCGCACTGGCCAGGAACCCCGAGGACACGGCGGCGCTGTCCAGGGCGCTCGGCCAGGTCGCGGCCGAGCAGGGTGCCACCGCCACCGAGGCAGCGGCGGTGTCGACAGCCGTGCGGGAGCGGTCCCGGGAGCTCGCCACCGCGCAGGCGATCGACCCGGACACGCTGAAGGCGTTGCAGCAGGACCCGCCCGACGGCACCGCGATCGGCGCGGCCCTCGCCGACATCGTCAAGGAGCTCGGCGTCCCGCAGCCGACGGCGGTCGAGCTGCTCACCAGGCTGGGCGACCCCGACGTCAAGGCCGATCTCGCCCTCGTGCAGAAGTACGGCGCCGTCCTGACCTCCGCCGAGGCCGCGATCCCACCGGACGACCTCGCCTACCTCAGCGCCCACGGCACGGAGGTCGCCGACGCGCAGAAGGACAACCCGGGCCAGTGGCAGAACTGGTGGTGGGTGTGCGTCGCGGGCCAGATCGTGTTCGTCCCGTTCATCTTCCTGCTGACCGGACGGTGGAGCCCTCGGCTGGCCCGCGAGGACGAGCGGGTGCACGAGGCGATGGTCGAGCGTGAGATGGCCGCCCTGCAGCAGGCCAGGTCGGCCGCCGCGGCCACGGCAACCTCCGGCGGATCGCCGGAACCCACTGCGGGCAGCCAGCCCGCTCCGTAGCGGCGGGCGGTCCGACGATCACCACGTGACGGTGCCGCCCCCCGCCGTCACGGGTGACCCTCGGCGTCCTCCCGCCTCCCGCCTCTCGGGTCCCGAGTCCAGGACCCGAGAGGCGGAACCAGCTCAGGACAGCAGATCCGGCAGGTCAGCAGATCAAGCAGGTCAGCGGATCAGCAGGTCAGCAGGTCAGCAGGTCAGCAGGTCAGGGTTCCGCTGCGCAGCGCGTGGCTGGCGTCGTTGCTGTCATCGGCCCAGATGACCGGCCTGCGGCCGGCCGCGCAGGCCTGCGGCGAGATGGCGAAGCCCTCGTTGTTGTAGTTGCCCATCCCCGTGGGCCGCTGGTAAGTGGCGGTCACGGCGAACTGGCCCTGGCCGTTGATGTCCGACGTGGTGGCCCTACCCGCGCAGGTGTTGTCACAGACGGCCCACAGATGGCCGGTCACCGCGTCGAACTCCAGATCCATCAGCGTTGCCAGGCCGCTGCCGAAGGTGGCGACCCTGGTGTAGCCGCCGC
The DNA here is from genome assembly GCF_001536285.1 of Parafrankia irregularis. Lineage (NCBI taxonomy): Bacteria > Bacillati > Actinomycetota > Actinomycetes > Frankiales > Frankiaceae > Parafrankia > Parafrankia irregularis. The sequence goes on from NZ_FAOZ01000006.1 coordinate 310,520, forward strand.
CGGCCTGGTCGAGCGCGTAGGCGTAAATCGTCCCGTTGGACTCGAGGCCGACGAAGTACAGGCCGGTGCCGTGGCCGGCGTAGTTGGCCGGGTTGTAGGTGCTGTTGGTGTGCTCGTCACGGAAGCCGTGCGCGGTCAGATAGGTGTCCGGCACCCAGGCGATGGACTCCAGCCCGCTGTTGGGGTCCGACGACGGCAGGTCCGCGGTGAGGTTCCACTCCGCGGTGGCGTTCAACGACGTCGCGGTGGATGAACCGTCGTACCGCAGGACCTTCAGCAGACTGACGTTGTCGTCGCTGTTGTTCCGTTCGGTTGCCACCAGGACGCCATCCGGGCTCACGACGACGCCTTCGGCGTCCGGGTCGCCGGAGCCGTTCGCGTAGTGCAGCACCTTGCCGCTGGACCAGCCACCGGTCGTGTCACGGATCCAGGTCGAACCGCTGGGAACGAGGCGGTACAACGTGCCGGTGCCGTTCTTCACCGCCCACAGAACGCTCGAGCTCTGGAACGACACACCGCTGAGGTTCGATCCGAAGACGTTCGTGGCGTCGGCCACCGCCACCGCCGAGTCACCGGGCCAGGCCGAGCCGGAGCAGGAGTTGGTGGCGCCCCGGGTCGAGGCGAGTGTGGTGGCGAACGAACCCGTCCCGTCCGGACAGCGCCCGTAGGTCGTCGACGCGTGCGACGTCCAGGTGTAGGAGTCGATCAACGTGGTGCCGCCGGACTGGTACAGCCGCACCGAGTCGGAGCTGCCCAGCCCGTAGGCCGACTCGACATCGACGACCACCCGCCCGCCGGCGGCCAGCGACGTACCCGACGCGATCGTGAACACATGCGAGTCGTCGTTGTCCTTCACCACCCATCCGGACAGATCCACCGCCGTGGCGCCGGTGTTCACCAGCTCCACCCAGTCGCCGGGCGAACCACCGCTCGACTCGACCTCGTTGATCCGCACACTCGTCGGGCCGTCGGCCGACGCCGGCAGGCCGGACAGTCCCAGCGCCGCCAGGGCAAGGGCACCGGCGACAGCCAGTCGCACTCTTCCTCGGGAAGATCCGAACAACGCAGCCACTCCTTCTCGCAGGGACAAAGGCAGAAGGGAGCAGAATCGCGCTCCTGACGGAGACTCCCGCGACGGGGCAACCGTCCTCTGAACGCAATACGAACAACGCCCGCCGGGCGCATGGCAACCTCGCGCGCGAGCAAAAAGTGGCCTCCGGCACAGTCGACGGCCAAGCCGGATACCTACCCGGCGCAGCCACCTGTCAGCCAGCCGTCATCAAAGACCGGCATATACCCGGGCACTTCCGAGTGTCGGGTGGGCTAGCATGCAGACAGAAATACGCGCGGTGCCGCCTGCCCGGGTCCCGGCAGTGTGGGATGTGGTACCCGGCTTGACGGGGGCGATATGAAGGACTGTTTTCTCCTGAGCTCAGCCTTCGACGCCGACACCCCCTGGATCAGGCACTTTCACTCCGATCTCGAGCGTGCACTGCGCGTCCGTGAGGGCGCTTCGATGACCGGTGTACTGAATGCGCGTCCACGCCCCGGCGCCCCTGACGTGCCGGTTCGCGGAATCGACGCCGCGGCCCGCCTGCCTGTCATGGTCGCCCTGTGCCGCGACGATTTCTTCGAGGACGACTGGTGCGGCCGGGAGTGGGCGGTATTCACCGAACGGCTGCGGCTACGTCCCACCAACCCCGCGCAGGCCACCCGCGGTGCGGACACCCCTCATCTGCTGCCTCTCGTGTGGAGACGCGGTCAGTCCGCGCACTGGTCGGCGGTCCATGGCCTGCCTGGCAACCCGGCCGAACGGGTGGCGGCGAGGCTCGGCCGTTCCTATGCCGCGCACGACCTGCACACGCTGATCCGGACCCAGCAATGGGGCAAGGGCGGCTACTTCGAGGTTGTGGAGCTGATCGCCGACCTGGTCGCGGCGGCCCGCCGAACACCGCCGCCCGTCCTGTCCACCGCGGCCGCGGAAGCGTTGCCGCCCGCCTTCGGGGTGCCGGCGGAAGGGCCCCGGCCCGCCGCATCTCTGCGCACGACATCTCCCTGGTTCCCGCCCCCGAATCCGTCCGCCGTGAGCTCTCCCAGCGCGAGCTCACCCGCCAGCGACCCGGCCGACCAGGGCCCGTCCGGCACGGGGGCCGGTCACCGTGCCGGCCCCGTGCATGTCGCGGTCAGCTATGTCGGGCCGAACCAGCCCTGGGCGGACTGGATCAGGGACCTTCTCCGCGCACGCGGGCATCAGGTTGACCTGATCCGCTGGAATCCGCTGCGTGGCGACCGGCTGTCCGAGACCTTGCGCGCGGTCGAGCAGTCCGGCGCGGACCGGCTGATCTGCCTGCTGTCCCGGGAGTACTGCGTCGCCCGCGCGGACCTGAGCGCCGCGGTGACCGAGCTGGAGCAGTGGGAGTTACTCGCCGGCGAGGGAGCACTGCGCGGCAGGATCCTGCGCGTCGTGCTCGATCCCGAGCCGCTGCCCGAACCTCTGCGCTCGATGTCCACCATCGACCTGCGGGGCGCCTCGGCAGCCGCACTGGAGCGACTGCTGGCCCAGGTCCAGGGCCAAGGCCAGGTCCAGGGCCAGGTCCAGCGCCAGGTCCAGGGCCGGGCTGGCCACCCCGCGCCGCAGGCCACGCCCCTGCCGGCCCGGGGCCCGCACTCGCCGCCGCGGTCCAACGCACCGGTGGAGAACGATTTCTTCACCGGGCGGGACGACGACCTGGACCGGATCGCGGCCCTGCTCGACCGGGACGGACACGCCGCGGTGGTGGCGAAGGACGCACTGCCGGACCTGGGTGAGTCCGAGGTGGCGATCGAGTACTCGAACCGGTTCCGGATGCGGTACGACGTGATCTGGTGGATTTCCTGCCAGGGCGACCTGAGTATCGCCGAGCAGCTCGATCGGCTACCCGCGGAGGAGTCGCCGGAATCCCAGGAATCTCAGGAATCCCTCGAACCCGCCGGAGGCCCACCGGAAGAAGGGGGGGCCACCCGGCCGGCCGGCGACACACCCAGGCGGCTGCTGGTGTTCATCGCGGCCGATGATCCCGACTCCATCAAGGAGTATTTCCCCCAGGACGGCTCGCACGTCCTGGTTGTGGCCAGGAATGCCGGCTCCTGGGCTCAGAACACCGTTGCGATCGGGCCGCTGAGCAGAGCCGAGTCGGTGTTTCTGCTCACGGAGACGGCGCCGGTGAACCGGGGAGAGGCCGACCACCTCGCACGCCTGCTGCGGGATCGCCCGGGTCTCATCGCCGAGGTGGCCGGCCACCTTGTCCGCCGTGAGATATCGCTGCAGCGGTGCATCGCGCTTCTGACCGACTCCCAGCGGTACAACGACCTGCCGCGCGACCTCCACCTCCGGCTGATGAGCATGATGGTCGACGATCCAGGAGCAGATCCCCGAGCAGCCCAGCCGAGCCTTTCCGCGCCCCCCGTGGAATCTCCGCAGACACCGCAGACACCACAGCCTCCGGCCGGCGGCAGGAGACGGCCGCCGACGGAGCCGCACCCGGCGTCTGCGCCGCCGATCGACCTGACCGAAGGCACCCAGCCCACGGCGGACGAGGCCGGCCAGTCCTCCGTGCCCCAACGGGACGTCTTCAGCATTCACGCCGCGCTCATGGGTGTCTGGATCATCAACGATCCGGATGCGTTCGACGCCTGGATGGCGCTGCTGTCCGAGCGCATCGAGCGTCGAATCCTGCTTCCTCGTCACGAGCCGCTTGCCGTACGGGTGATGGCACTCATCCGGCACGCCCTGGCGCAGACCGAGCCGGAGCTGCTCGACGCCATGGCGCGGGCGCTGGAGGAACGGGCCGCCGGCGACCCGTCGGTCCGGCAGTTCCGTCGACACGTCGACAACGTCCGGCACCGCTGGGGGCAGCACAGCGGAAGCGGATCGCTCGACAGCACCTTCCTCGTCGATCCGGGCAGTACGGCGGCCAGCCACCTGGCAGACGGAGTCGTTCCGTATTTCTTCCTGAGCTATGCCCGTCGGCGTGACAGCGATCTGGTGGAGCGGTTCCACCGCCGTCTCGAGACGGAGATCGGCCGGCGCGCCAGGCGGCAGGTGAACACCAGAGGGTTCCTCGACCGGGTCAGCATGGAGGGCGGCGCGCACTGGCGCGCGGAGCTCCAGGAAGCCGTCCGCCGCAGCCCGATGATGATCGCACTCTGCTCGGACGACTATTTCAGCAGCTCCTGGTGCGGCCGTGAATGGGCGGTCTTCCAGGAACGGATCCGGCGGGCGACCGCGCCGGGCGGCATGCCGCCGGCGGCGATTATTCCGGTTCGGTGGCTCCCGCTTACCTGTGAACCGCCCGAACCGGCGCAGGCGGTACAGATGCTGGACGTCAGCGGCGCCACCCGGTCCGACCTGCCGGTGATGGATCTCATCCAGGAGGACGAGAGCGTCGTGCTCCGCCTTATGCGGCTGCTCACCGAGCGAATGATGAAGATCGCGGCAGCCGCGCTGCCGCCGCTCGAACGAGATCTGACAGAACTGGTCGAGCCCCTGTTCGGGTCGACCCGAGGATGAACGGCCCACCCCGCGCCATCGGTGGCCATCCAGGCGAATGGTCGGCAGAGTTTTCGGGCGAAGCAGCACACCTGGCAGCAACCGTGCTTCCGCTGCCGCCGCTCGGCCGCGCGCACGGCCCTGGGAGGTGTAGAAATGCTGAACCATGGTCTGGCGACGGGGGCAGGAATGCCGTTGAATGACGGAGAGTCACAGCATAAGGATTTCGCCAGCGTGCCGTGCGGCCTGCCCCGGCGGTGGAAAACAGCACAGACGACCGGCGGCCGTATCCCTGGGAGACCGACGTGACCAGGAACTTCGTGCTGCATCACGCCGGCACACCCGGCGAGGACCGCTATGCCGAGCAGTTCCTTGACGACATCCAGGACGAAGTCGACCGGGCAGTCGGCACCGGCACCGGTGACACTGAGTCGATACGTGGCCGGTTCACCCGGGTCACGGGCACCCGCTTCGGCATTCCAGCAGACGGCTCCCAGGTAATCGACCCCGTAATCCTGAGCTGTGCCGCTCTGGTCTCACTCAACACGGACGGCTATCTCCGGGATCAGCAGAGGATGTGGGAGCGGCGGCTCTTCCGGGAACGCCTTCGCTGGCACCTGCAGTTCACCGGCAGAGCGTCACCGGCACACATCGGCGTCCGCTGGTTCAGCGACGCCGCCAGTCCGGCTCCCACCACCGCCGACGCGCTGATCGACGCAGACCTCGGGCCCGAGTACGCCACCACCGGAGCGCTTCGCCTGCTGCGGACCGCCCCGGAGTCGGAGTCCTACCGGCGGCTCGTCGTCGACATCGCGCGACGGATCCTGGACGCGGCTCACGACCCCGTCCCGGTGATGAGCGAGGAGGATGTCCGGTTCGTACCGAGGATTCCCACCGCGGCCTCGGCAGGCGCACCGCCGGGCGCCCCCTCCCCACCGGCCTGGGAGCGGAGCCGGGCGGGCGGCGGACGCGCGACCGTGGTGCTGGCGGTACCAGCCCAGGAGGACCTGCCACCGCAGCGGCGTGACCGCGGCTACTACGGACGCACCGCGGCCGAATGGCGGCCCTTCCTCCCCGGCACCGGCGCGTCCGCCTTCGACATCGTTCGCGCGACCATGGAAGACGCCGGAATCCACGACATCGCCTGCGAACAGTTGAGCGTGCGCACCTTCGAGAACCCGCCATCAGCCCTTGACGATGAGCGCGTCGTCGCGGTTCTTGTTGATCCATGGATTGCCTCCGGCGGCAATGCGGACGATGCACTGGCCCGGCTGGCGGAGTGGCGACGCCGCAGCGGAGCGGTGGTGGGAATATTTTTGATCACCGCTGAGGGTGACGAGGAGACGGCGGCACAGGCAGCCGTGCTGACCAACCGCCTGCGGCATCTGTTGAAGGAGGACGCCGCGCTGTTCCGCTCCCGCACCTGGTTGCCGGCCGTGGATGATGCCGCGCGGCTCGCGTCGTCGGCACGGCCCTTTGTCGTCCGTGCTCGCAACCGCCTGCTCGCGGAACGCCGCCGGGCCGCGCTGGTGTCCAGCGCCGCGCCTGGCGGGCCGGCCACCGACCGGCTGGCTCCGGAAAGGAATGTGTGGGCCAGGCCATACCATCGGATGTGGATGTCGGATGCCGCCGACACCACCCGGCCGGCCTCACATCGAACGCTCGGCGCGGGGGTGGAAACAGCGTGACCACAGACTCAGCTTCAGGCCGGGCCGCGGTGCCGGTGGAATCGACGGCACCCGTGACGGTGCCGGCGACGGTACCGTCGAACACCCGAATCGTCACCTTCTACTCCTACAAGGGTGGCACCGGGCGCACGATGGCGATGGCGAACGTCGCCTTCATCCTGGCGAGTGCGGGAATGAAGGTTCTGGTCATCGACTGGGACCTTGAGTCACCCGGTCTGCACCGCTATTTTCGGCCGTTTCTCACCGACCGGGACCTGACCAGCAGTGACGGCGTCATCGATATTCTGACCAAGTTCGTCACCGAACGGGACCTGTACCCGGTGAACGACCCCGCCGCGCCGGACCCGCTGCGGCACGCGGACTTCACGAACCACGTGGAGACGCTGCGGTGGCAGTACTTTCCGCGCGGGGGCAGGCTGGATTTCCTCGGCCCGGGCCGCCAGGAGTCGCGGGACAGCGACGCCGAGTACCAGTCGCTGTACGAGCTCAGGGTCTCGACCTTTCCCTGGAACCAGCTGTTCGACGGCCCGGACGAGACCGTTTTCATCAGCCGGTTGCGCGAGAACATGTTGTCCGCCGGCTACGACTACGTGCTGATCGACAGCCGCACCGGCGTCTCGGACGCCTCCGGGATCTGCACCATGCTGCTCCCGGATGTGGCGGTCATCGGCTTCGTCATGAACAACCAGTCGATCATCGGTGCGACCTGGGTCGCCAAGCGTATTCGCTCCAGCGCGCCCCGTCCCGTCCAGGTGATCCCGGTCCCGATGCGGGTGGAGGACGGCGAGCAGCGGCGGCTGGAGCGGCGGCGCCTGTTCGCCGCCTTCCGCTTCAACGACGTCCTGGATCTGGATGCCGATTCGGACCGGCAGGTCCAGCGGCTCGCCAAGGTGGAGATTCCCTACAAGCAGCTGTACGCCTATGAGGAGCTTCTCGCCTCGTTCGGTGACACTCCCGGCGTCCGGTCCAGTCTGCTGTCGGCCTATGAGGAGCTGGCGGCGACGATTCACGGCGGCCCACTACCGGAGCGGGCGCTCATCCCGTACGCGCAACGGCAGCGCATCGTGCGGCAGTTCGAGCTGGCGGACACGCCGATGCTGCGCTCGGCCGTGGTTCTCGCGGCCCCGGCCGACCGGGTCTGGGGCGACTGGGTGGCCGGCCAGCTGCGCCGCTTCGGTATCCGGGTGACCTCGACCGGCACGCTGAGCTCGCCCGGGCGGCTGCCCAGGTCCAGCGCGCTGCTCGTGATCGCCTCGACCGCGCTGGACCGCGAGGCACCCGAGGGCAGCACGGCCCGAGCGGATCTCCTGCGGTTGATCGAGGATTCCGGGGCGCCTGACCAGCGCATCACCGTGGTGCAGGTGACTCCTCCGGAGACCGAGTGGCTTTCTCGGGACACCGGCGGGGAACCCGTCACCATCAGCGGGCTCGATGAGGCCGCAGCCCGGGAGCGGCTGCTCAACCATCTTGGTTTCGTCGACGTGGCCACCCCCGACGGCGACGCGGGCGGGCCGCGGTTCCCCACGCTGAAGCCGGCCGCCTGGGGGCGGGTACCACCCCGCTACGGCTGGTTCGTCGGCCGGGAGCAGGAGCTGACGCGACTACGCGACCGGCTGACACCGGGTTCGGTGGTCACCGGTCGCCAGGTGCTGGCGGGCCCGCGCGGCGTGGGCAAGACCCTGGTCGCGGCCGAGTTCGCCTACCGTTTCAGCTCCGACTACGACGTCGTCTGGTGGATCCCGGCCGACGACCCGGCGTCGATTCGCCAGAGCCTCGTCGATCTCGCCGGCCGCCTGCGCCTCGATGTCGGCGGATCCACGCCCGTCGCGCAGAACGTGCCCGAGCTTGCCAACGCCGCGCTCGATGCGCTCTCGTTGGGCGAGCCGCCGCTGCGGCGCTGGCTGTTGATCTATGACAACGCCGCTCACCCGGACGCGGTGTCCGAGCTGATGCCCACCGGCACCGCCTTCGGTCACGTCCTGATCACCTCGTATCACACCGCCTGGGACGACGGTTCCGCCGTGAAGATCGGCAACTTCGCCCCGGCGGAGAGCATTCGGCTGCTGCGCCGTGGCCTTCCCGGTGCCTCCGACGCCATGCTCGCCCCACTCGCCGAGCAGGTCGACAACTTCCCGTTCGACATCAACCAGGCGGCCAACTCGTTGAGCCGCAGCACCCTGCCGGCGGCTGATGCGGTCAGGTCCTACCAGGCACGGCTGCTCGAGCGCGGCCGGTGGAGCGGCGGCAGCGCCTGGGCGATGGAGTACAACGAGCTGAAGACGAGCGCCGATCCCGTCGCCCGGGCCGCCGCGAAGCTGCTGGAGATGTGCGCCTACCTCGCCGAGGAGGGCGTCTCGCTGGCGCTGCTGCGGTCCGCCGCGATGGTCCAACGGCTCCACGACATCGGCTCCGACGCCCCCACCGCCGCGGCGCCACCGGATGTCGACTCCGTCATCGACCGGATCGAACGTCTCAACCTCGCCACCGTCAACCCGACCCGGGACCGGCTGATCGTGCCCGGCCGGTCCCAGCTGTACGTCCGTGAACGGCTGCCGGAGCCGGAGGCCACGCTCATCCGTGCGGAGGTCTGGCGGGTGCTGACCGCGCACGCGTCCCTCACCGCACTGGACGACCCCAGCGGCCGGGACATGTTCGTCGAGCTCCGCAAGCACATCCGCCCATCCGGTGCCGCCGCGTCGCCCGACCCGGACGTCCGACGCTGGATGATCTACGAGGTGTACCGGCGTTGGCGCGTCGGCGAGCTCGGCGACGCCCTGGAGCTCACGGACGAGTGCCTGGCGAACTGGCAGCCGCTCGGAGCGGATGATCCGATCACGTTGCAGATGTGCACGTGGCGGGCGACCGTGCTGCGCTCGTCCGGGCGCATCGACGAGGCGTTCGCGCTCGACGAGCAGACCCTCGCCGCGCAGCGCCATCTGCTCGGTTTCGCCGACCGGCGCACGCTGCTGACGGCGGGTGGGTTCGGCGCGGACAAGTGTGAGCTCGGCTGGTACAACGACGCTCGCGCCGAGGACCAGACCACCTACGACCTCTACTGCCGTGAGTTCGGGCCGAACGACCGGTCGGCGCTGGACGCCGGGGACAACCTCGCCGTGGCGCAGTACCTCGACGGGGACGTGGCGGCGGCCCAGCGAACCGTCCGCGCCGTCCTGCGCGGCCGGCTGGCCACGCTCGGCACGGACAACGCCGACACCTGGTGGTCGCAGATCCTGGTCGGCCTGTGCGTGCGCGAGCTCGGTGACTCGACCGAGGCCTGGCAGCTCATTCACGAGGCGCGCGAGCGGCTGCGCGAGATCGAGGGCCCGACCTCGACCCGGAGCCTGCTCGCGAGCAAGCATCTGGCCGTCACCCTGCGGCGCGGCGACGACCCGAGCGCGGCCCGTGTGCTGACCAAGGAGACCCTGGACCACTACGTCCACCGCTACCCGAGGCGGCATCCGGGTCGCCTGGCCTGCCTGTTGAACCGGGCCATCGACCTGCACGCGGCCGCCAGCCACCTCGACGCCGTGACGATCGCCCGGGAGGCACTGGCGGCCTACACGGACCTGTACGGCGACGACGACCACCCCGTCCTGAACATCGCCCGGACGAACGCCTCGATCTGCCTGCTCGGCGCCGGGCATGTCGACGAGGCACTCGCGCTGAGCCAGCGAGCCCACGACGGCCTGCGCGAGGAGCTCTACGAATACCACCCGGCGGTGCTGGCGGCGGCCATCAACCACGCCAACTGTCTGCTGGCCGCGGGCCAGGCGCAGGACGCGGCCAAGCTCGACCAGCAGACGCTGGACGAATGCGTCGCCTCGCTCGGCGCCGACCACCCGTACACCCGCATCAGCCGCCTCCACCACGGCTCGGAGGAACCGAACGGCCGCGCGCCGGCGGGCCTCGCCGCGGGAGACGACGTCCTGTCGGGGCGGCGCGGCGCCGACGTCGACATCACGGGCACCTGACGGTAGAGGCAGGTCTACATGACGAACGAGATGCTGTCAGCGCGGGCCCCCTACCACTACCGGGCGCCCTATATCGAGGCCGCGAAGTTCCGCGACGTCGAGGATCTCTGCCTGCGGGAGCTCGATCCGGAGATCCTCCAGCACGTGAGCTACTACACGGAGGGCGTTCTCGGGCTCTCCTTCGACGTTCTGGAACAGGCCGATCTGCCGGCCACCTCGCGCCGTTCGGCGGGCACCGGCCGGCGACGCCGTGACCTGGAAAGCTTCGGCCGCCAGATAAACCGGGCGGTGGAGGAGCTCAACCGGGTTCTGGAGCCGCTCGACACCGGTGTTCTCATCCGGGTGGTGTTCGACGCGGGCATCGGCGGCCTGATCTACAACCGGGTCAACACCCGGCAGTACCTGATCGGCGCAGCACTTCGCCCCGAAGGCCTCGCCGCGGCCGATGTGGCGATGTCGAAGCTCGCCACCAGGTGCAGGTCCTTACTCGGCCTGCCAGGCCAGAACCCGGGTGGGATCGACAGCGACACCGAGGGCCCACCCGGCGGCAGCCACATCACACCCCCCCTGGTGGAGCTTTCCTCGGACGCGGATCCCGAGGACATCAGGTTCTCCGAACTCGGCCGGCACGCCGTGCGACCGGACGACCTGCACTACGCGGCCCGGTGCAAGGACAACGATGTCAACGTGGTGGTGGACGTGTTCGACGCTCCCGCACTCGGTTCGTTCTTTCTCACCGTCGGTGTCAGACGGCACCGGGACCTGTACGAGACAATCTGCCGCGACCTGTCGACACTGACGGCGAACTTCGCGCGGGCAGCCAGAGCCGCGCTGGGCACCCCGCTGCGGACCAGCGTCGTGGACGTCGAAGCCGGCGCCCTCTACGTCCACGACGTGGGCGCCGGTGAATACCTGCTCGGCGTAACGCTGGACCAGCAGCGGGTCAGCGACGCGGAGCGGCGATTCCAGGACCTCGTCGCGCGATTCCTGGATAGCCGCTGACACCGGAAACCGTCGAAATCGGTGGTGGCTCGGGGAATTTCGGATCACCACCGCGGACCAAGGGTGCCGTGAACGGTGGGCACAGATATCCCGTGACGTCGCCGGGCAGTCGTTATAGTGTTCTCGCATCAGGTGGTCGAGGAGGTCGACTGATGGAGGCCACTGCCAGCCGCATCAGCTCTTCAGCGCAGCTCGGCTCTTCAGCGCAGCTCGGCTCTTCAGGGCAGCTCGGCTCCGCGGAACGCATCGAGTCTCCGGTGTTGGATCTGACCGGGGTCGACCTGAACGATCTGGACAGGCTGCCGGCCGGGGCACTCATCCGGTGCCTCCAGCACGTGCTGCGCGCCGTCGAGACAGACCAGGCGATCGCCGGCTACTCCCAATACCCTGGCAAGTCGGAAGGCGACTGGTGATCGGCGCGGGTAAGCCTTTCCACCGTCGCCTCCGACCTGCGGCATCTCCGACCGTCCACCGTGAGACGGAAAAGACTCAATGAGTTCCGACCACAACCGGCATCCGGGCAGCCGTACCCACGGAATGCCGGGCGCCGATTCCGGATTCAGGATCCGCCGCGACCCGGGCGGAGTTCACCAGGGTTTTTCGGCTGATACCACAGGGCCGGCGACCGGCCGGGTGACCGGCACCTGCCCCGGAGGCTGAGGCGGCAGTGCTTTTCGACAACTACATTCGGGCGGCCGCGGCGGAACCGCGCTGGCACCAGCTTTCCTGGTCGCAGTTCGACGAGCTCGCCGGTGGCCTCGGCGGAGCACAGGCCTCGTCGGTCCTGCGGTCGGCACAGGCGAGCAAGCGCCTGCTCATGCTCTGGTCACTGGTCGGCCAGGTCCACGACAGCGAGCTCGCCGTCGCCGCTCGCGAGGATGTCGAACGCCTCTTCGACATCCTCGCCGCCCTGTGGCGTGAGCATCCCGGGGAGGTGGAGGCGGTCGTCCTCCACCCGCCGGTGGGTACCTGGCTGCATCACTGCCTTCGGCGGCTGCGCCCACGGCCGGGCCAGACCTCAGGGCCCAGCCTGCCCTCACGGTCGGGCCAGCCCCCGCAGGCGGCCGGCCAGCACACGATCGAGGAGGATCTCGGCTACCTCGGGGGCCTCGTCGCCGCGATCGCGCTACGTGCGCGGATCCCCGTGGACATCCACGCGCCTGTGCGGGCCGGCGTCGTGACTCTTCCGACGTACGGCCAGATACGACTCCGCGGGCAGGGTGACCGAGCCCGGATCCGGATCTGGGCCCACACTCCTGATCCCGCCGGCCGCATTGCGATGCGGTTGGCCGTCGACACGGCCGACGATCACGTGCAGCTCACGTCGCGGTCGCTGGAGTACACGGACACCGACGCGGACGCGGACGCGGACACGGACGCAGACCGCGAACGCGACGACTCCCCCACCAACCAGTCCCCCGGCCACCACCCGGACCGGTGGTGGCCGGTCCGGCCGCTCCAGCTCGCGGGGGCCTCCGGAGGATCGCCCATCGTGCTCGACGACCTCGACCCGTTTCGGGAGCCAGGCGCGCTGGAGCCGACCCGACGGCTGACCGCGGCGGAGTTCCGTCACTGGCGTGCCGTCTTCGACGAGGCCTGGCACCTGCTCGTTCGCGACCATCCGCACCGCGTCGACGGCGTCGCCGGCCTGCTGCGGTCGCTGGTGCCGCTGGCCGCTCCGGCCGGTGTGACGTCCGTCAGCGCCAGCTCGCTCGAAGCCTTCGGTTCCGTGCTCCTGTCCGCTCCGACCGACAGCGCGCAGCTGGCCGTCACGCTCATCCATGAGACCCAGCATTCGAAGCTGGCGGCCATCGACGACCTCTCGCCCCTGGTCGCACGGCGCTCACCGGCGGTGCACTACGCGCCGTGGCGCCTCGACCCGCGCCCGGTCGAAGGGCTGCTGCACGGCGCCTTCGCCTTCCTCGCGGTCGCCGGCTACTGGTACGAGCGGTCCCTGATCGACGAGGGCGGCCAGGCCCTCCTGGCCGCCTACGAGTTCGTCTGGTGCCGGGAGTCCGTCCGCGATGTGGTGGCCACGCTGGAGACGGACGAAACGCTCACCCCGGCGGGCCGGCGGCTGACCGCGGGGATCGCCGATCAGGTCCGCCGCTGGTCGGGCGCCGCCGTGCCGGAGCTGGCCCACCGGCTGGGCATGCTGGAGGTCGGCGACTGCCGTGTTCGATGGCGCCTGCGCAACCTGACGCCGGAGCCAGAAGTGATCTCATCGTGGGCTCGGGCGTGGCTGCGAGGTGATCCGTGCCCGCCGTCAGGGGCACCGGTCTGCGGCGTGCGGGCCGGTACGCCGAGCGCCGCCGGGGGAAACCGGGTGGACGTCGCGCGCCGCCTGCTGGCGGGCGAGACCGTGGACGTGTCCGGCCGGGCCCGCGCCGACGTGCTCCTGCTGACCGGTCGGGCCGAGGAGGCCGCTGCCGAGTACCGGCGGGCGGTGCACGCCGACGGCGACGCGCTTGCCGCCTGGTCGGGACTGGTGCTGAGCCGGCTCGGCACCGGCGGGCGCTCCGCGCGCGGATACTCGACCCGGCCGGAGACCGTCCGGGCACTGTGGCTGGCGATCAGGCGGGCATCGGGAGACACCCCCGACCTCGATGCCCTCGCGGCCTGGATCGCCGATGTCGACGACGCGGATACCCGGCGTTCCCGACCCCCTGCCGTGGAGCGGCCCGGCCGAGCAGGTCGCGCGGTGGTCAACCCGCGGACCGCGTGACCGGCTCCGGCGCCTCCTCGCCGCCGATCCGACCGGCGACCGCCAGCATCAGGCGTGGGAACCGGGCAATCGCCTGGTTGCAGGCGAAGTGCAGGATGTTGATGGCCGCGATCGCCACGCCGACCACCCCGACAGCCGACGGAACGATCGGTTGGAAGGTCAGCGCGAGCACGATGCTGGTGATCCCGTTCTGCTGGGAGAGGGACAGGTACACCCGGTCGGTCGGCTGGAGGCCCCGGGTGAGGAGCAGCCCGACCAGAATCTGGGCGGCGAACGCCGCGACTCCCAGGGAGACACCGGCCGCGAGATCGACGTCCGCGCCACCCAGAAGGATGCCGAGCAGCACGGCCGCCGCCAGCAGCGCGGCCTGAACGGCCCGGTCGACCCAGCGGCCCCAGGCAGGCGACCTGGGCCGCAGGAAAAGGCCGGCGGCCGCCAGGCCGAACATCAGGAAGCGCCAGACGGCCACGGCATAGACGACGCCCACCGCGCCGATGATCAGCCGGTCGTGACCCGACCGGCGGTGGCGGATGATTCGAGCGAAGGTCCAGGCCGCGACCACCAGAGCACCGTTCACGACCAGATCGGCCGCGAGGGTGCCAAACCCGACATCCGCCATGAGGCCCGCGTGGTTCGTGCCGCTGATCGCCATGGACGGCAGCACCGCCAGCAGCACCAGCGTGGCGAGCACGGTGACCGGGTCGTCGAACGAGGACCACGCGATCAGCAACGACCGGGCCCGGCGGGACATGGGCGAGTTCTTCAGCAGCGCGGCGACCGAGAGCGGATCTATCTGCGCGATGATGCCGGCCAGGAGGAAGTACACCGGGTCACGAAAGATCAGCGCCAGAAGGCAGCCGATCAGGAGGACCTTGAGAACGACACCGACGGTCACCACGGAGACAATCAGGCGCGCGTCGCTCCTGGCCGCGCGGGGAATCGTCGACGTGGCCCCGTATAGCCCCAGACCGAGCAATGCGGCGGTCAGGTATCCATAGGCCGCGGTGTCGACCATTCCCACCGATCCGAGGACCCGCGACAGGGCATAGCCGGCGCCGACGCAGAGCGGCAGGCGCAGCAGAACAACCAGGGAGATCATGAGAATGGGTACACCGCTTCACTCCATTCTCGCTCCGCCAGCCGCAGTCGAATGCACAGCCACCTCAGGCGCAGCCGCCGCCACCGGCGCAGGCTGACGCGACAACAGCCGATGATCGCTCCCGTCGATCGACAACAGCGTACCGCGCGGCCTGTCGCCGAAACACGCATGTCGACGGGTTGTGGGAATCTGTGACAATTCCGCGAGGCGGCCGGCGGATCATGCGTAATGCGGCCACCTGGTACCGACCCCGACCCCGGTCATTCTGGCGGACTGCTGTGCAGCAGGCCGGTCTGGTACGCGATGACGACGAGCTGAGCCCGGTCGCGGGCGTCGAGTTTCGCCATTGCCCGGTGAACATGGGTGCGAGCGGTCAGCGGGCTTATGACGAGTTTTGCGGCTATCTCCTGGTTGGAGTGGCCTTCCGCGGCCAGGATCATGACCTCCCGTTCGCGGGCGGTGAGCGCGTCGAGGGCCGCGTGGTTCGCCGCCGCGGTGGCCGTGGGTTCGGGGATGGCGATGAACTGCGCGATGAGTGCACGGGTCGCCGCCGGCGACAGGAGCGCCTCGCCAGCCGCGACGGTGCGGACCGCGGCGAGGAGCCCGTCGGCTTCGACATCCTTGCCGAGAAAGCCGCTCGCCCCGACACGCAGCGCCCGGGCGACATATTCGTCGATCTCGAAGGTCGTGAGAATGAGAACGCGGGTGGCGGCGAGCTCTTCGTCCCGGCAGATGGCCGCGGTGGCGGCCAGTCCGTCCATGCCGGGCATTCGGATGTCCATGACCACAACGTCCGGACGATACTCGCGGGCGGCAGCGACGGCTTCGTTCCCATTAGCCGCCTCAGCGACCACCGTCATGTCGTCACACGAATCGATCAGTATCCGGAATGTTGCGCGGAGGAGCGCCTGGTCGTCGGCGAGCAGTACGCGGATGGTCATCCCTGTCCCGTTTTCGTCGGTTTTCCGGGCTGGAGCGGCAGGACTGCGGTGACGTGGAATCCGAACTCGGGATGACTGCCGGCCGCGAGGTGCCCACCGACAGAACTCGCTCGTTCACGCATGCTGATCAGGCCGAACCCGCCGCCGGCCCCCTCGCCGGCCCGGTGACCGGGCTTTTCACCGGGCTTCTCACCAGGTACGCCATCGGGCCCACTGCGACGGCGCCCGTCATCGGCACCATTCATGATCTTCAAGGTCAGGTCGCTCGGCGAGTAGGTGATGTCAACGTACGCGCTGCCGGTGGCCGCGTGCTTCGCCACGTTGGTGAGCGCTTCCTGCGCGATCCGGAAGGCCGTGAGGTCCACCACCGGGGAGAGCGAAGGCGGGTCACCGCGGGTGGTGATGGTGACGGTGAGCCCGGCCGCGGCGAACACACGGGCGAGCTCGGGGAGCTGCGCGAGCGACGGTGCGGGTTCCAGGGGTGCGTCCGGGTCGTCGCCGTCGCGCAGGAGGCCGACCGTGGCCTTGAGGTCACGCAACGCGGAGAACGTGGTGGCGGTCAGGCTGGTGAGGATCTGTGCTGCCTGGTCGGGGCGGGTGCGAACGAGGTGTGCGGCGGTACTCGCCTGAGCATGGGCGAGGGTTACGTGGTGGGCGACGACGTCGTGCAGCTCGCGGGCGATCCGGGTGCGCTCGGCGGCCACCCGGCGGAGGGCCTCGGCCTCACGGGTGCGCTCCGCGTACTCGGCGCGGGCCCGGACGGCGTCGAGGTAACCCTCCTTGGTGCGCTGTGCGTCTCCGAGCGCGGCCGACATCAGGAGCCAGGCGGTCGGTCCGACGCTCTTGAGCGGCCAGCCGTAGCTGGCGGGATCCGCGACCAGCGCGGTCCCCACCACCAGGACGCACGTCGAGACGGCGAAGACCAGGTTCGTCCGGCGGTCCGTGCGGGCGGCGAGCCAGTAGAGCGCGGCCATCACCGGAGCCAGCAACAGGGGGGTCAGCAGGTAGCCCAGCGCCGTCACCGCGACGGCGCAGACGATCGCCACCGCGGCGGCGGTGCGCGGGTGGCTTTCATGCCAGAACAGGGCGGCGCAGGCGATGGCCGCGAGAACGACCGCGGGCACCCACCCGCCGATGGGGGCGTTGGCGGGTGGTGTGATTCTGCTGCCGGGACCGGAGGCGACGAACGCCCCGATCACGATCACCACCGTGTTGCGGCGATGATTCCCGACCCACCGCCAGGTGGTGATCGTCATTGCTGGTTCCCGTCGAATGCTGGAGCCGTACCCCTCACCGTACGGGGTCGCCACCGTCCGAGGAACGCGCCGTGCCTCCGCGTTCCTCGGACGAGCGGTGCTCATCGACCGGAGGCGGGTGCCCAGGAAGCGGACGCCGCCTCCACGCAACCGGGGTCCGTGGCGACGGTGCCGTCCACCGCGGTGGACGGCACCGAGGCGCGCGGCCCGCTCAGTGCCTCGCCTTCGACGTCGACGCGGGGCAGCACCTTGTCGAGACCGCGCGGGATCCACCAGGCCCGTTCACCGAGCAGCGCGAGGACGGCCGGCACGATCGTCATCCGGACGACGAAGGCATCGAGCAGGACAGCGGTGGCGAGGCCGAAGCCGACCATCTTGATCATCGGCTCGGTGGCACCGACGAATCCGGCGAAGACCGCCATCATGATCAGTGCGGCGGCGACCACGACCCGGGAGCTGTGCCCGAACCCGGAGACGATCGCATGCCCGGCGTCATCGCCGTGGATGTAGGCCTCGCGCACGCGGGTGACGAGGAAGACCTCGTAGTCCATGGCGAGCCCGAAGACGATGCCCACCATGAAGATCGGCATCATGCTCATGATCGGCCCGGTCTGTTCGAGGCCGATGAGGCCCGCCAGCCATCCCCACTGGAAGACCGCGACGACCGTGCCGAGAGCGGCCAGCACCGAAAGCAGGAATCCGCAGGCGGCCTTGAGCGGGACGAGCACCGACCGGAAGAGCGCCATCAGGAGCAGGAAGGCGAGGCCCACCACGACCGCGAGGTAGGGCACAAGCGCGCCCTGGACCTTCTGGGCCATATCGATGTTGACCGCGGTGCTACCGGTGACCTGGAACGTCGCGCCGGTGGCGGACTCGACCGCGGATCGTTCGGCGCGGATGGCGTGGACGAGATCCACGGTCGCCGCGTCGCTCGGGCCGGTCGCGGGGACGACGGTGAGCAGCGCGGCGTCGCCGGCGGGACTGGACCGGGCCGGTGAGACCGAGACGACTCCGGGCGTGCCGGCGAGGCTCTCGATCGTCGTGGCGATCGCCGCCGCCGGATCGCCGGAAGCCGCTGCGTCGACCACGACGGTGAGCGGGCCGTTGAATCCGGCGCCGAAGCCCCGGGCGAGGTCGTCGTAAGCGCGGCGTTCGGTGGTGGACGTGGGTTTCGCCTCGTCACCAGCGGTGCCCAGGCGCAGGTCGAGGGCCGGCAGCGCGATCGTGACCAGGGCGAGCACCGCGAGGGCGAGGATCGGCAGCGGGCGGCGCAGGACCAGCCGGGCCCACCGGGTACCCGCATTGGGCCCGCGCTGTCGTGCCTTCGCCCGTCCTCTGCGGGCGGCGCGTGGGAGCACCGCGCGCTGGAAGAAGCCGAGCAGCGCCGGCACCAGGGTCAGCGCGACGAGGACGGCGACGACGACTGTTCCGGCGGCAGCCAGGCCCATCTTGGTCAGCGTCGGTATCCCGACGACGAACAGCCCGGCCAGGGCGATCACCACGGTGAGCCCGGCGAACACCACCGAGGAGCCTGCGGTGCCGGTGGCAATGGCCACGGCCTCCGACGGCTCATGCCCGCGGGCCCGCTCCTCCCGGTAGCGGGAGACGATGAACACGGCATAGTCGATCCCGACCGCCAGGCCCAGCATCATCGCCAGCGTGCTGGTGGTCGAGGACAGGCCGAAAGCACTGGCCAGGGCCATGATCGAGAGCATGCCGACCCCGACGCCCACGACAGCGGTCAGCAGCGGCAGCCCGGCCGCCGCCAGCGATCCGAAGGTGACCAGCAGGACTATCGCGGCGAGCGCGATCCCGACCACCTCGCCGATGCCGCCCGCCGCCGGCCGGGTGGTCAGCGCATCCCCGCCGATCTCGACGGTCAGACCGGCGGCCTGGCCGTCGGCGACCGCGCCCTTCAGACTTTCCAGGGTGGCGTCGGTGAGGTCGTCGCCGGTCACGGTGTAGGAGACCGTCGCGTAGGCGGTCGCCGCGTCCTGGCTCACCGCGCCGCCCTGGAACGGATTCACCGCGGTGAGGACCTGCGGACCGGAGGCGGCCCGCGCGACGGCCTTCTCGACCACGGCCCGGTTCTCGGCCGCGGTGAGCTTCTCCCCCTCCGGAGCGCCGAAGACGATGCGCGCGACCGCGCCGTCCACCCCGGAGCCGGGAAAACGCTCGTCCAGGAGGTCGAACGCCCGCTGGGATTCGGTTCCCGGAATGGCGAACTCGTCCTTGGGGGCGTCGGGGGCCTTCATCGCGGCGAAACCCATGGCCGCGAGAACCGCGATCCACAGGAGAAGAACGTGGCGGCGGCGCTGGAAGGACAACCGTCCCAGTCGGTACAGAAGAGTCGCCATGGAGTGGTTCTCCACATCTTTTCGGATACCCACAAGACTGCTCCGGCCCGGTGGGTCCCGTCGTCGTGCGCCTGCCGGCACTTACCACCGCCCACGTACTGCGTCTGCCGTAGCCGGAAGTGACTGCGCCCGACCGATGCGAGAACAGGCTGTTCTGCCACACAGTGGCCCTGGCCTGTTTCCGGCGCAGCCGGAATCCCGAACCGGCGGCGCCTCGCGGGAAATCCGGGATACCGCACGAAGCGAAGGGCACTCGGTGGATCACAGACCCGACGACGAAGTCCCCACCGGCTCAGGTGGTCAACAGCCGCCTGCCCACGCCGGGACGGCATCGCTCACCCCGCGGCACCGGCGGTGGTGGAGGTGGGATCGGCGGCTGCGGGATCGGCGGCCGCGGGATCGGCGGCCCCGACCGCGGCGGCGACGCCGTGCTCTCGCGTTCGGCGCGCTGGTCCTGCTCGTCGCCCTCATCGCGGGTGACCGGTACGCGGTCTCGACCGCCGAGAGTGAGATGGCCACCCAGATCAAGGCGAGTGTCACCAGGAGTCTCGCCTGCGACGCCACTCCGCCGACGGTCCGCGACGTCAGTATCGGCGGATTTCCGTTCCTCACCCAGATTGCATTCGGAAGGTTCAAGAACATCGGAGTGACCATCGACGGTGTGCCAACGCCGGGGCCACGCATCTCCTCGGTCGAGGCACATCTCAAAGGAATTCATCTTCCAGTCCGGAAGATGCTTGCCAATGATGTCGGCGAGATACCGGTCGACAACGTCGAGGCGACGGTCCATCTCGACTACGCCGACGTGAACGCGTTCCTGGCCGACCAGCCCGGAGATCTTCAGATCAATCCGGTGGACGGCGGGAAGAAGGTCGAGGTCGCCGGCCTGGCCGACGTACCGGTGCTCGGCGCCCAGGAGATCGGCGGGGTCATCGCGTTCGAGGTGCGGGACAACAAGCTCACGCTGATCCCGTCCGAGATCGCCCTGCACGGGTCCATCAACGTGGACATCCCGGTGCCCGGCGGCCTCGGCGGGCTGCTCCCCGCCATCCCGATTCCGGTCGGCGCCCTGCCGTTCGACCTCACCGTCGTCGAGGCCTCCTCCGACGCTGCCGGCCTGTCTCTGACCGCGACCGCGGCGGACGTCGTCCTTCCCGAGACCGACACGACAGCCCGCCGGTGCCCCGCACCGACCAGCAGCGGGCCGTGAACCCGAGCTCCGAGGTGGCCGCCGCGATGGCGACGACCGGCCGCTGCCGGCACCCGCCGCCCACGACGACGGTGTCGGGCGGCGATCGGGACGAGGTGCCCGGTGCCACCGCAGTGGCGCCGGGCGAGCCCTGACCTCGTCCCGACCTCACCTCACCTCAGCCTTGGCCACCCAGCCTTGGCCATCTCTCACCTGGCGTCGCCGGCGCGTGGCCTCGGCCACGCGGGGAGGCAGCGTCCGTCAGTAGTTGGGGTTGTTGGTGTCCGGGATCTGGATGGCGATGGGGAACTGGGCGCCCGACAGGAGGGTCAGGACGCCGATGCGCAGGATCTCGTCGAAGGCCCAGTAGACCGCCTGCAGCAGGCCGGGGGCCTTCTCCAGGCTCAGCAGGCCCTCACGGACGGCGACGAAGGGCTTCCAGGCGACCTGGAAGGCGGTGTCCCAGAAGGGGTACCTCGGCAGCTTGAGCCAGCCGGCGATCTCGTCACCCAGGAAGTAGCGGGTGAGGGCGCACAGGATGGGCTTGCTGAGGAGGGAGCCGTCGATGAACGACGCCAGGTTGACGAGGATGTCGGCGAGCTTGATGCCCTCGGGGGTCGGGGCGAGGATCGGGGTGAGAACCTGCGCCGCCTGGGTGTTCGCCGTGGCCCAGGAGTTCGGGATGTACTCGTCGAGCACCCCGAGCATGTGGGCGGTGACCTGCCAGGAGTGCAGGAACCCCGCGGACTCGACGGCGTTGATCGGCACGCCCCACGCGTTCAGGTTCTGCATGACGGTGGTGGGCAGGCTGTGCCAGGTCACCATGATGTCGGCCTGGGAGATCGGGATGTCCTCAGAGGCGACGTTGTTCCAGGCCGCGAGCTGGGGCAGCAGGTGGCGCACGCCGGCGTGGGCCAGGCGCGTCTTGACGCAGGTCACGATCATCTCGCCGCTGGGGTCGAAGGCGTTGTTCGAGCCGACGTCGTAGCCCAGCTTGGCGGTCTTGGTGATGCGGTCCCGCATGTCCGCACCGCCCTTGGAGTAATAGACGGCCAGGGCCTCGCGCGGGATGACCGTGCTCATCATGCCGCTGACGAAGCCGTAGGTGACGCCCAGGTACAGGCCGCGCTTCTGGTTGAAGTTGACCGCGTCCTTGAGCTTGGCCGTGTCGGTCCACGTCGGGAGCTGACGCGCGTGCTCCATGAAGTCACGCAGTTGCGTGGGCAGCCCGGCGGGCAGCGCCTGGCCATTCTTCGTCCATGTCTTCAGCAGCTTGTTGACCGCGGTCGTCTGGCCGCTGTCGATGATCGCGGCGACCACCGGGTCGGCCTCGGCATCCCAGACGTACTTCGGGTCCACGCCGACGCCGGCCCCGGCGACCGAGCCCTCGGACGACCACGACCACGCCGGAGTCGCCGCGGCCAGCGCCCCGGCGGCTCCTAACATGCCGCCGGTGACCAGTACCTGACGCCTGCTTCGCTCAACCATCTTCCGTCCTCCCCAGAGCCCGACGACCCAAGGGTGGATACAAAGAAACAATATCCGATTCTCTGTATCAGGGCCGCCGCGCTCATGGGACCACATCAGCTATATGCGATACAAGGCTCCTTTTTTCTTGCCCGACGCGACGAGGTGCATCACGAAATTCCGGAGATAAGCCACATACCGGACATACGAACGATGTCGGCACGCCACCCTCCGGGAGCGCGAGGCCGGCACGCGGCAGGCAGCGGGCAACCACAGGCAGGGAGCGTCCAACGCGGAGGGTTGCGGGTAACCCGGCAGCCAGCCCCCAGCAAGATGCCCGAAACCGCCCCCGGGCCCTTTCGGGCCATCGAGGACCGACCGAGGCCGGTCTCCTCGGCGGCACTCGGTTCCGACGGCGCTCAGGCCAGGTTGAGGCCCAGCATGCGGATGGCATTGCCACGCACGATCTTGCGGACGGTCGCCGCGGGCAGGCCGGCCATCATCTCCTCGGCCACGCGCCGCGTGTTCGGCCAGGTCGAGTCGGTGTGCGGGTAGTCCGTCTCGAAGGTGACGTTGTCGACCCCGATGGAGTCCAGGGACGCCAGCCCGTGCCGGTCGCGGAAGAAGCAGCCGTACACCTGCCGGCGGAAGTAGCTCGACGGCGGTTCGGGCACGAGATCACGCACCCCGCCCCAGGCCCGATGCTCCCGCCAGACGTCGTCGGCGCGTTCCAGCGCGTAGGGCAGCCAGCCGATCTGCCCCTCGGAGTAGGCGAGGACCAGCTCGGGAAAGCGAACCAGCACGCCGGAGAACAGCCAGTCGGCCAGCGAGGCCATCGCGTTGTTGAAGCTCAGCGTCGCGGCGACCGCCGGCGGCGCGTCGCCGGAGGTGGCGGGCATCCGCGACGACGAGCCGATATGCATGCACACGACGGTCCCGGTGTCGACGCAGGCGGCGAGGAACGGCTCCCAGCTGCCGCTGTGGATGCTCGGCAGCCCCAGATGCGGCGGGATCTCGCTGAAGCAGACGGCCCGGCAGCCGCGCGCGGCGTTACGCCGGACCTCCGCCGCGGCGAGCTCCGCGTCCCACAGCGGAATCAGACACAGCGGGATCAGCCGGCCGCCCGAGTCCGCGCACCACTCGTCGATCATCCAGTCGTTGTAGGCCCGGACGCAGGCCAGCGCGAGGTCGGTGTCCCGCGCCTCGGCGAACGTCTGGCCGCAGAAGCGGGGAAAGGTGGGGAAGCACAGGGACGCCTCGACATGGTTGAGCTCCATGTCGGCGACCCGGGCGACCGGGTCGTGGCAGCCGGGACGCATCTCGTCGTAGGTGATCGGGGACATCGTCATGTCGTCGCGGTCGAAGCCGACCGCCGCGACGTGCCTTTTGTGGATGTAGACGAGGTCCTCGTACACCCAGCAGTCGGCCTGCGGGCCGTCGTCGTCGAACGTCTGCCGGTAGTTGCCGCCGCCGATGTGCTCCATGCGCCCGATGCCGCGCCGCTGGACGCGGGGGCCGGCGTCACGCAGCCGGGCGGGCAGCCAGCGTTGCCACAGGTGGGCCGGCTCCACGACGTGATCGTCGACGCTGATGATCCGCGGCAGCTCACCGAACGAGTGGGCGGGCTTACCGAACGAGTGGGCGGGCTCGTCGAGGGAGCGAGCGGGACCTTCACCCGTGCGGTGCGCCGCGGGCGCTGTCTGGTGCGAGTCCGTCTGGTGCGAGTCGGTCACGGCGGATCCCTCCGGCTTGCACGGCGAGGAACGCAATCACGCTAACATCAGATCTGACTGATCATCAGAAAACAGGAAAGCCGACATCCAGGGGGTCGCGGTGCCCGAGGCCAGCATGCCCGCCTACCGCCTCACCGACTGGCTCCAGCAGCCCACACTGGTGGACATCACGGTCCCGCGACCGGGCCCGGGGGAAGTCCTGGTGCGGGTCGCGGGCAACGGACTGTGCCACTCGGATCTGACCATGCATCAGATACCGGCGGAGATCGGAGCCACGCTCGGCTGGCGGGTGCCGTTCACTCTCGGGCACGAGATCGCCGGCTGGATCGCCGACGCCGGCGACGAGGCAGCCGCGGCGACGGCCGCACCGGGCACGCCCGTCGCGCTGGTGTCACCGGCCTCCTGCGGGCGCTGCCGCTACTGCCTGCGCGGGCTGGACAGCGCCTGCCCCGACGGCCTGGCGGGCCGCGGCTACGGCCGGGACGGTGGGCTGGCCCCGTACGTGATCGCGCCGGCCGGGCGCGGAGTCGTCCCGCTGACCACGCTCGACCCGGTGGAGGCCGCACCGCTGACCGATGCCGGCGCCACCTCGTACCACGCGGTTCGCCGCGCACTCCCCCGGCTCGGCCCGGGATCGTGGGCCGTGGTCCTCGGCGCGGGCGGCCTCGGCGCGTTCGCCATCCAGCACCTGAAGGCGCTCAGCGCCGCCCAGGTGGTGGCGGTGGACCGCTCCGCGGGACGCCGCGCGCTCGCCCGCGAACTGGGCGCCGACGAGGCCATCGACGGGATCACCGCCGACACCACACCCGACCTCGCCGACGTCTGCGGCGCGCAGGCGGCGGACGTCGTCCTCGACTTCGTCGGGACCGACGCCAGCATCGCCACCGGCCTGCGCGCACTGGCCCCGGCGGGCGCCTTCGGCCTGGTCGGAGCGGCCGGCGGCACCCTGCGGCGCGGCTGGTACGGAACCCTGCCCCGCGAGGCGGAGATCTTCACCTTCCAGGGGTCGACCATCGCCGACCTCCAGGACGTGATCGCGCTCGCGGAGGCGGGCCGCATCCGCCCCCTCGTCGACCGGTTCAGCCTGGCCGACATCGACGAGGCCTACGCCGCCCTGGCCGCCGGCGCCCTACACGGCCGCGCCGTGGTCATCCCGCCCACCTGAACCGACGTTCCCGCTCGGCAGCAGCACCAACTGCTCGGCAGCAGCACCAGCTAGAAGCCGCGACTCGGAGAGCCGCCGCTCGCCACGCGGCGACCCACCGGGATCCCGCGCCGTTACACCGCGCCAGGATTTCACCCCAACAGCCACAAAAAGGGCGGAGAGCCAATTGACCGTCCGCAAGAAGTGAGGATGCTGGTTGTTGCAGCAGCCGAAATCCTCACTTCCTGCTCAGAAGCAGCGACAGCGGCGACAGCCGCGACAGCCGAAGCCCGGAATCCTGTGACGGGCCGTTCCGGTGGCCGGAATCCGCGAGCCTTTCCCGACAGCGAACGATGATTGGAATTCGACGACACAGGACTAGCGCGCCGGGGGGACCGAGCGGCCGGTCGGGTCGACCTGGGCGTCCAGCATCCCCAGCCGCATGCGGTCGAGAAGCTCGGCGAGCTGCCGGCGCTCGGCGGCGGTGAAGCCGTCGAGCGCCACGCCGATGTCGTGCAGGCCCACTTCGCGGACGGCGGCCAGCAGCGCCTCACCGTGCTCGGTCGGGGCGAGTCGGGCCACCCTCCGGTCCGTCCCGTCCGCGGACCGGCTGACCAGGCGATGTTCCTCCAGCGGCCGCAGCTGCCGGCTCACCGTCGACTGGTCGAGATCCAGCCAGCGGGCCAGGTCGGAGGACGTCGCGCTGCCGTGCCGGGCGATCCATCGCAGCAGGGTGAGGCTCGCGCCGGTGATCGGTGCGCCGGCGGCCCGCAGCATCCGCTCCCGCTGCCGCGGGCTGCGCGCGGCCAGCCCGACCAGCTCGACGAACTCGTGGATGCGGGCCAGGTCCTGATCCGACCCCGACTCCTGATCCGACCCCGACTCCTGATCCGACCCCGGCTCCCGGTCCGACCCCGGCTCTCGGCTCGCATCCACGCAGTCCACGCCGTCGCTGTCCCCACTTCGGTCGCTGTCGAGGCCGCCGGTCAGTCCTCCAGCACCGCCCCGAGCCGCTGGGTCGTCTCGATCCATTCCTCCACCATCTCGCGCATGACCTCGGCCGTCGGGCGCCGGCGGTCGAGGCTGCCCACGATCTGCCCGACGGGGAAGCCGCTCAGCGCCTTCGTTCCGGCGCGGGTCCAGCGGCGCGACGCCTCCCCCCACACAATGCCCTGCAGCGGCATCGGCAGGGTCTTCGGGGCGTCCTCGCGTTCCCAGGCGTCCGTCCAGGCGCTGCGCAGCAGCCGGGCGGGCTTGCCCGTCATCGCGCGGGAACGCACCGTGTCCCGCGAGGTGGCCGCGAGCAGGTTCTCGACGATGGGCTCGGCGGTGTCGGCCTCGGTGACGGTGAGCCACACCGAGCCCGTCCAGGCGCCCTGGGCGCCGAGCGCGAGCGCGGCGGCGATCTGCCGGCCGCCGCCGATCCCGCCGGCGGCGAGCACCGGGACGCCCGGCCCCACCGCGTCGACGACCTCGGGCACCAGGACCATCGTGCTGACCTCGCCGCAGTGCCCGCCCGCCTCGGTGCCCTGGGCGACGATGATGTCGACGCCCATCTCGACCTGCTTGACGGCGTGCCGCTTCGCGCCGACGAGCGCGGCCACCAGCACACCCTGGGCGTGAGCGCGGTCGATGACCTCCTCCGGCGGCGGCCCCAGCGCGTTGACCAGCAGCTTCACCGGATGCTTGAGGGCCACCTCGACCTGCCCCGGGCCCTCCTGCTCGATACCGAGCCCGGCCGCCTTCAGATCACCCCCGGCAGCCGCGTCCGCGGGCAGCGGCGGGACGTCGTGTTCGGCCAGGACGGACTCGGCGAAGCGGCGGTGCTCGTCGGGCACCAGCTCGACCATCTTCTCCCTGGTGATCTCCGCTCCGCCTCCCTTCCCGACGTACGAGTTCGGCATGACGATGTCGACGCCGTAGGGCCGGCCGTCGACGTGCTCGTCGATCCAGGCCAGTTCGACCTCGAGTTCCTCGGGGTTGAAGGCGAGCGCCCCCAGCACCCCGAACCCGCCCGCTCTGCTGACCGCCGCGACGACGTCCCGGCAGTGCGAGAAGGCGAAGATCGGGAACTCGATACCGAGCAGGTCACAGACAGGAGTACGGGCCATGCGCCCTCCTCAGGAGAATTAACTTGCATGTATACAAGCATGTTTTTGAGGGCGACGGAAGGCCCCGGAATGCCGTCATCCCGACCGGCACAGCCGCCGAGCAAGATCCGCCGCCTCTGGTCGCTCGGGAATGCACAGCAGAATCCCGAGCTCCGAGCGGCCGTTGCCGCCGAGCAAGATCTGACGAGGTTGGTCGCGGGAACGACGAGAATCCTCAGATTCCCGAACCGCGGCTTCGGGCTGCCGCTACCACCGGGCGAATGATGCCGATCACGGCTGACAGGCGGCCATGCGGGCGAGGTTCGCACGGCTCGCACTCCACGAACGCGGCTGAATCCCTGAACGCGGTGGCCGGACGGCGCGACCGAATCGTGAAGGATTTTGGTCGTTCTGGCGACCAGAATCCTTCTTTCTTGCGAGTTGTCAAATCACTCTGCATCCATTTTGTCTCACTTGTCGTGAATTTTCGGCGCTGCGCGGCGGGGTGGGATTCCCGGTGGGCGGTCGAGCGTCCCCCGGGCTTCGGACCTGCTGTTTCTCAGGCGGTCATTCCGCCGTCGACCGGGACGATCGTCCCGGTCATCAGGCTGGCCTCGGCGGATGCCAGGAAGGCGATGACGCGCGCGACGTCGTCCGGCTCACCGAAGCCCCCCGGCACCGTGAGCTTGCCGAGCAGCTTCATCGACGCCCCTTCCGGCGGCATGAAGCCGGCGATGATGTCGGTGTCGATGCCGCCGGGTGCCACCGCGTTCACCCGGATGTTCCTGCTGACGTACTCCCAGGCCAGCGCCTTGGTGAGCATGACGACACCACCCTTGGACGCGCAGTAGGCGGCGCTGTAGGGCTGGGCGCGCAGCCCGGCGCTGGACGCGACGTTGACGATGGTGCCGCCGTCACGAGCCAGGAAACCGGCCAGGCACGCCCGGCTCATCAGGAAGGTTCCGGTGAGGTTGACGTCGATGATCCTGCGCCAGTCGGCGAGGGGCTGCTCCGCGGTGTGCGCGAACCAGCCGATCCCGGCGACGTTCGCGAGCACCCTGGGTGCGCCCAGGTCATCCTCGACGGCGCGGACGGCGGCCGCCACCGACTCCTCGTCGGAGACGTCGCAGGCGAAGGCGCGGGCCGCGCCGCCGGCCTCGACGATGCCGGCGGCGGTCTTCTCCGCCTGGTCGATCCGGACGTCCAGGCAGGCCACCGTCGCGCCGCGGGTGGCGAGCCGGTGCGCCGTCGCCGCGCCGATGCCGCGCGCCGCGCCGGTGACGATCGCCACCGCACCATCGAAACCACCGAAACCACCAGCCCCGCCGAATCCGCCACCGGGACCGCCGCCGACTGCGCCAGCACCGCCAGCGCCAGCCGCACCAGCACCAGCAGCACCAGCACCAGCACCAGCACCAGCAGCACCAGGAGCACCAGCACCAGGAGCGCCAGCACCGCCGGAGATTTCGCCGCTCACTCGGCGCGCTCCGGCACGAAGCGGACCGGCATTTCCTTCACGCCGTTGATGAAGTTCGACCGCAGGCGGCGGGCGGGGGCGATCGGCTCGACCCGGTCCAGCCGGGTGACCAGCGTTTCGAGCATCAGCTCGATCTCTCGCATCGCCAGGTGCTTGCCGAGGCAGAAGTGCGGGCCGCCGCCACCGAAGCCCACATGCGGGTTCGGGTCGCGGCCGATGTCGAAACGGTAGGGGTCGGCGAACACCGACTCGTCGTAGTTCGCCGACGAGTAGTACATGACCACCTTCTCACCGGCGGCGATCGGCTGGC
This sequence comes from Parafrankia irregularis, assembly GCF_001536285.1. Classification (NCBI taxonomy): domain Bacteria; kingdom Bacillati; phylum Actinomycetota; class Actinomycetes; order Frankiales; family Frankiaceae; genus Parafrankia; species Parafrankia irregularis. The sequence goes on from NZ_FAOZ01000006.1 coordinate 339,497, forward strand.
CGCCGAGCACCACGTCGGTCGTGGTCGTGCGGCGGAAGCCCATCACCGGGCTGACCCAGCGGACGATCTCGTCCGCCGCCCTGGTCAGCACCGCCGGGTCGGACCTGCCCGCCCTGAGCTTCTCCCACTGTTCGGGATGGTCCAGCAGCGCCTGCATGCCACCGGAGATGGCATTTCGCGTGGTCTCGTTGCCGGCGACCATGAGCAGGATGAAGAACAGGTCGAACTCCATCTCGGACAGCTCGTGGCCGTTCTCGTCGGCGGTGACGAGCTTGGTCAGGATGTCGTCGGCCGGGCAGCCGCGCCGCGCCGCGCCCAGCTCGTTCGCGTAGGCGTACGCCTCCATCGCGGCGGCCTGCTGGTCGGCCGCGTCGGCGGACAGCTCGGGATCGTCGCTGGCCAGCATCCGGTTCGACCAGTTGAACAGCCGGTGCCTGTCCTCGTGCGGGACGCCGATCAGCTCCGCGATCACGACGAGCGGCAGCTCCGCCGCGCAGATCTTCACGAAGTCGCCCTCACCGGCCTCGATCGCGCGGTCGACGATCTTCTCGCAGGAGGTCCGGATCTTCTCGGTGAGGCGCCCGATCATGCGCGGGGTGAAGCCCCGGTTCACCAGGCTGCGCAGCCGGGTGTGTTCCGGCGGGTCCTGGTTGACCATCATGAGCTGCTGCTCGGCCAGGGCTTCCGGGGTGAGCTCGGGCAGCAGGCAGGTCTCCCGGTTGGACGAGAACTGGTCCGGACTGCGGGAGATGTGCACGACGTCCGCGTGCCGGGTCACCGCCCAGAAGCCGGCCTCGCGCTCCGGGTCGCGGTGGTGGAACACCGGTGCCTGGGCCCGCAGGATCCTGAACTCGTCATGCGGCAGACCCTGGACGTAGCGGCCGGGATCGTAGACATCGATCTGGTCGAGCGACATGTCGGGACCTCCGAGATCCGTCTCGTCCGCCAAGCTCAAAACTAGAACAGGTTCTCTCGTCTCGTTTCCTGACGCAATATCAGAAACAGCATTGGGGCCGGACGGGCCGAGCGGGTCAGCGAAGCTCGTCGACGTAGGTCTGCGTGCCGGGCAGGGTGGGGACGAACGGGGCGAGCAGCTCCAGCCGACCGAGGCCCGACTTCTCCCAGTCCGCGGCCGCCGCGGTGAAGCCGGGCGCCCAGCACCGCGCCGGCGTCGTCTCGGTGAACCACAGCACGGTCAGGCGGCGTCCGAGACCGGCGACCTGGTCCACATAGGCCATCCGGTCCTCGGGCAGCGGCAACGGGGTGAACAGCAGGCCCATCGCCACCGCGCCACCGGGCGCGAGCACCCGCGGCGCGCGCTCGGCGCGCAGCCAGTCGACGAGAGCGGAGATGGCCGCGCCACCCACGCCACCCACACCAGCCACGCCGGCCGCGTCACCCACGCCAGTCGCACCAGCCGTGCCAGCCGCGGCCTCATCCACCAAGGCCTCGCCCACCGCGTCGACGACCTCGACCACCAGGCCACCGTACGGATGGTCCAGCGCGTGGATATCGAGCGCACCGCCGCGGCCGTCGCGATACACCGCGCCGAGATAGTCCTGGAACGCGGTGAAGACGTGGTCACGCCGGTGGAAGATGCGTCCGTCCGCGTTGAGCCGCTGGTTCGTGGCGACGGTCCACCGCATGTGGTCGCGGTGGCGGCCGCGGGTCAGCCAGTAGACCGCGATGTACTTGCCAGCCTCCAGCGGCCGCGCGACGGCCGAGTCGGCCGGCTCGCGCAGCGCCTGCAGCGCCCTGGGCGCCACCCAGCGCCGGCCGGCGAACATCCAGGGCATCGCCATGGCACCCGCGTAGAAGTGATCGTCCTCGTACCAGCGGTTGTACTCGGCCTCCGCGCCCGGATGCGGCTCCACCATCGTGATCAGCGCGGAGCCGATGGCGACGCCGTACGGGCCGGCGGCGGGAAGCACGGAGTAGGGGCTGTCGGAGTCGGGGCTGTCGACGGAATCTGCCACCGCGTCGTCCGGCACGGCTGAACTCCCTCCGCCCCGGGCGCGCGTCGGCCCGGAACGCGGTCCACTCAAGCACGGAATCTGGTGACCCGTCAGAAAATCTTTGAATACACTCTGCTGCCATGATCGTCTCTCGCGGCCCGTCCGTCGTGCCCCGCGGGGCACTCGCCTTCGGGATCCAGCTGCCGATCCAGGCGCAGAGCAGCCTGTTCGCCGAGCCCTGGGAGGCCACGGCCACGCCGGACGACCTCGCGGCGATCGCCCGCGCGGCGGATGAGCACGGCTTCCTCTACGTCGCGGTCTGCGACCACGTCGCGATCCCCCGCCAGCTCGCCGCCGCCATGGGCACCACCTGGTACGACTCCGTCGCGACCCTGAGCTGGCTGGCCGCGGCGACGACCCGGGTGCGGCTGCTCAGCCACGTCTACAACCTGGCCTACCGGCACCCGCTGGTGACGGCGAAGGCCTTCGCGACCCTCGACCGCCTCTCCGCCGGCCGGGTCATCCTCGGGGTCGGCGCGGGGCACGTCGCGGACGAGTTCGCCGGCCTGGGGCTGGATTTCGCCCACCGCGGGCGCATGCTCGACGACGCGATCGAGGTCGTCGACGCGGCCCTGCGCACCGAGTTCCCCACGGTCGCGAACGACAGCTTCACCGTCGACGGGCAGCTCGGGCTCGCGCCCCGGCCGGTGCAGGACCCGCGCCCGCCGCTGTGGGTCGGCGGCTCGTCGCCGGCGGCGGTGCGCCGGGCCGCGCGGCTCGGCGACGGGTGGCTGCCCCAGGGCACCCCGCTCGACCAGCTGCCGCCGCTGGTCGAGCTGCTGCGCACCGAACGCGCCGCGGCCGGCGTCACCCAGCCCTGCGACATCGGCGCGATCACCGACTGGCTGCACCTCGGCCAGCCGACCTGGGACGTCGGCCGCCCCTGCCGGGCCGGGACGCCCGCGCGGCTCGCCGAGCACCTGCGCCGCTACCGCGATGTCGGCGTCGACCACCTGCAGGTGCGGTTCCCCAGCCGCGGCCCGGCCGAGCTGATCGATCAGATCGCGGCCTTCGGCTCCGAGGTGGGGCCCCTGCTGGCCCCCTGACCACCGCCCCGGCCGTCAACCCCCTGGCTGCCTGACCGCTGGTCCTCTGCCTGCTCGCCCCTGGCCGCCGGCCTGCTGACCGCTGACCCCTGACGCCCTCCCCCGAGTCAGAGCAGCTCGATGAGCTTCCGCAGCGCCTGCGGGTCGCGGACGCCGCCGATCAGCAGGGTGTGGACGGGCGAGGCCCGCCACAGCTCGAGGCGCTCCCGGATCCGCGCCCAGGGCCCGACCAGCGCGATGCCGTCGGCGAGTTCGTCCGGGACGGCCCGCACGGCGGCCTCCCGCTCCCCCGCGAGGAACAGCTGCTGCACCCGCGCGGCGGCGTCGCCGAAACCGAACCTCGACACGACGTCCACATGGAAGTTGACGTCCTTGGCGCCCATGCCGCCGAGGTAGAACGCCAGCGTCCACTTGATGCGCAGCAACGCCGCCTCGACGTCGTCGTCCACGACCACCGTCACCGGGCAGGCGATCGAGAAGTCGGCGGGCGCCCCGGCCAGCGCCGCCGCGTACGCCGCGGGCCCGCGCTCGGGATGGTAGAAGATCGGCAGCCAGCCGTCGGCGATCTCGGCGGCCAGCGCCACGTTCCCCGGGCCTTCGGCGCCGAGGTAGACGGGGATCCGCGGCCGCAGCGGATGCGTGGTGATCTTCAGCGGCTTGCCGAGCCCGGTGATGCCCCGCGCCGGGCCAGCGCCCGCCGGCGGCAGACCCGAAGCCCCGGCTCCGGCCCCGGCTCCGGCTCCGGCCGCAGCCGACGGCGGCGCCGACGGGGGCGCCGACCGCAGTGGCAACGGGTAGTGCGGCCCGTCGCTGGTGACCGGGGCGTCGCGGCGCCACACCGCCCGCAGGATGTCGACGTACTCCCGGGTTCGGGCGAGCGGCCGGGCGAAGGGCTGCCCGTACCAGCCCTCGACCACCTGCGGGCCGGACACGCCGAGCCCCAGCAGGAACCGCCCACCGGACAGGTGGTCCAGGGTCGCCGCGGTCATCGCGAGACAGGCCGGCGTGCGGGCGGACAGCTGTGCCAGCCCGGTGGCGAGCGTGATCCGGCTCGTCCGCGAGCCCAGCCAGGCCAGCGGGCTGATCGCGTCGGAGCCGTAGGCCTCGGCCGTCCACACCGACGCGTAGCCGTACTCCTCGGCGGCGAGTGTCAGCTCCAGATGATCGTCCGGTGGCACCGCCGGCCAGTAGCCGAGCATCAGGCCGAGTGCCAGATCAGCGGTCACAACAATCCTCCTGGATGGTGTTATGTCCTGGTTGCGGATGGATTGCCGGCTGCTCGGATGTCCGCACCCGGGTTCGGGCTGATCACGGGTACGCTCCGGTCCATGGCGTCACCGGCGGTTCCGCCCCCCGTGGACAGTGACGGGCTGGACAGGCCCGCCCAGCGAGCACGGCGGGAGCGGATTCTGGACGCCGCCGTCGCGCTCGGGTCCGAGGGCGGCTACGACGCCGTGCAGATGCGGGCGGTGGCGGAGCGCTCCGGGGTCGCGCTCGGGACGCTGTACCGCTACTTCCCGTCGAAGGTGCAGCTGCTGGTGTCCGCGATGGCCCGCGAGATCGACGGCATCCGGCTGCCGTCCGCCGAGCGCATGGCGGGCCTCACCCCGGCGGACCGGATCCTGGCCGTCCTCAGCCGCGCCACCAAGGTCTTCCAGCGGGACCCGAACCTGGCCGGCGCGCTGGTCCGGGCGGTCATGTTCGCGGACGCGTCGGCCACCGCCGAGGTCGACCAGGTCACCCAGCGGATGAACTCGATCATCATTCGCATGATGCGCGGTGAGGACGGCGATCCGTCCCCGCGGGACATCGCGGTGGCGGGCCTGATCGCCAAGGTGTGGTTCGTCAGCGAGATCCAGTGGCTGTCCGGCCGCACCAAGGCCCGGCAGGTGCTCGACGACCTGGAACTGGTCGTCCGCGAGCTCGTCCACTAGCACCGCCGCCCGCAGAGCCGGGCCGCGAGCACGCCTGGTGTTGCTTCCGGACAAGAGTGAAGGATCCTGGCTGTCAGGACGACCAGAATCATTCACTCTTTCCACGCCCCGCCCCCTCCGACGCCTCATGGTTCTCAGGTGAGAGCGGGCAGTGACCAAACCCCGCCGGAAGCCCCCGGTCACGGTCGGGCGGGTGAGGATCGCGTTCCAGCAACGCGACTCGACCCGGGATCGCAACCGAGAAGTCGTGCCCCGACGGTCGGGCGCCGGCACCGAGTCCGCGCACACCCTCGACGCCACCGCTCCGACGAGAACGTGTTCTACCACGACTGGTAAGAACTCCTGACGGCCCATCAGATGATGATTGCCGAGAACTAGAACACGTACTAGTTTGGAGGGCGCCGATCCGCCGGTGGCAGCCGGCGACGACCGAGAGGCGTCCCATGCCGAATCCAGTGATCGTCGAGGCGACCCGCTCACCCATCGGCCGACGGCGCGGGGCGCTGGCGGGTGTCCACCCCGCCCACCTGCTCGGCCACACGCAGCGCGCGGTCCTCGAACGCGCCGGCCTCGACCCCGCGAGCGTCGAGCAGGTCGTGGGAGGCTGCGTCACCCAGGCCGGCGAGCAGGCGTCGAACATCACCCGCTACGCCTGGCTGGCCAGCGAGCTGCCCACCACCACGGCCGCCACCACGGTCGACTGCCAGTGCGGCTCCTCGCAGCAGGCGGCCCACCTCGTCGCCGGGCTGGTCGCCACCGGCACGATCGACGCCGGCATCGCCTGCGGCGTCGAGGCCATGAGCCGGGTGGGCCTGGGCGCGGCGGTGCAGGGCGGCCCCGGAGTACCACGCCCGCCGGGCTGGGACAGCGGCCTGCCCGACCAGTTCACCGCGGCCGACCGCATCGCCCGCGGCGCCGGCGTCAGCCGCGCCGAGCTGGACGAGTTCGGCGCCCGCTCGCAGGCCCTCGCCGCCCGCGCCTGGGCCGAGGGCCGGTTCAAGGCCGAGGTCGCCCCGCTGGAGGCACCCGTGCTGGACGACGCGGGCGACCCGACCGGCGAGTCGGTCACCGTCGAGATCGACGGCGGGCTGCGCGACACCTCCGTCGAGAAGCTCGCCGCCCTGCGGCCCGTACTGCCCGACGGCCTGCACACCGCGGGGACGTCGTCGCAGATCTCCGACGGCGCCGCCGCCCTGCTGATCATGGACGCCGACCGCGCGCGGGCGCTGGGGCTGCGGCCCCGGGCCCGGATCGTCGCCCAGGCCCTCGTCGGTGACGACCCGTACCTGCTGCTCAACGGCCCGATCGCCGCCAGCCGGCGGGTGCTCGACCGGGCCGGGATGTCCGTCGCCGACATCGACCGGTTCGAGGTCAACGAGGCGTTCGCGGCCGTCGTGCTCTCCTGGGCCCGGGCACTGCGCCCCGACCTGGACCGGGTCAACGTCAACGGCGGCGCGATCGCGCTCGGCCATCCCGTCGGGTCCACCGGGTGCCGGCTGCTCACCACCGCGCTGCACGAGCTGGAACGCTCCGGCGGCACCACCGCCCTGGTGTCGATGTGCGCCGGCGGAGCGCTGGCCACCGGCACGATCATCGAGCGGCTGTCGTGATGGACATCCTGCTGTTCCTGTTCATGCGGCGCGCGGGCATGACGGTCGACGCCTTCCGCCACCACTACCTCGACGTGCACGTGCCGCTGGCGATCCGGACGTCGACGGCGACCGGCCGGTATGTCATCCGGCTGACCGAGGACGGGCACGGCCCCGTCCCCGTCGACGCCGTCACCGAGATCGTGACCCCCTCCGCCGACGTCTTCTTCGACCCCGACCGCGGCTTCACCTCCCCCGAGGACGCCGTCGAGGTCATCACCGACTCGCTGAACTTCCTCGCCCCCTTCCCGATCTACCAGGTCCGCCGCACCGTGCTGCGGGCCACCGACCGATCCGGTGGCCTGGAGGAACAGGTGCCGGGCACCCGCTCGCCGGGCGTGACGCTGGCCCGGCTCGAGCTGGGTGACGGCGGCCCGGCCAGGCCGATGCCGGACCCACCGGACGAACTCGTCCGGGACCACCTCAGATATGACGTCCTGAAAACGATCGGTGAAGGCCCGGACCTGCGTTCAGTCGATCTGGTGCACCTGAGGCCCGGCGCAGACGTGGACCGTTACGCCGCCGACTTCTACCTTCTGGGGGAGTACGTCCAGAAGATTCGTTGACCCAGCGAGACAACCGCGCCGCGATCCGGCGCCGACCGCACAGAAAGCGGGTCCGCAGATGAAGACGAAGGCCGCAGTGCTCTGGAACGTCGGTGATCCATGGAGCGTCGAGGAGGTCGACCTCGACCCGCCGAAGGCCGGTGAGGTGCTCATCCGGGTGGTCGCAGCCGGCTTATGCCACTCCGACGACCATCTGGCGACCGGTGACATGCCGTCGGTCCTGCCGATGGTCGCCGGCCACGAGGGCGCGGGGATCGTCGAGGAGGTCGGGCCGAACGTCACCCGGGTCCGCCCGGGTGACCACGTCGTCGTGATGTTCATGCCCAGCTGCGGGCACTGCCGCTGGTGCGCCACCGGCCGGACGAACCTGTGCGACCTCGGCGGGTCGCTGATGATGGGTGTCGGCGTCGACGGGACGTCCCGGCTGCACGCCCGGGGCAAGGACGTCACGACGATGTGCTTCCTCGGCACGTTCAGCCAGTACGCCGTGCTGCACGAGGCGTCCGTCATCAGGATCGACGATGACCTGCCGATGGACGCCGCCGCGCTGGTCGCCTGCGGGGTGCCCACCGGTTTCGGCTCCGCCGTGCACACCGCCGGGGTGCGCCCCGGGGAGGCGGTGGTCGTGGTCGGCGCCGGCGGGGTCGGCATGAACGCGATCCAGGGCGCCCGGATCGCCGGCGCGGAGCTGATCATCGCGGTCGACCCGGTGGAGTTCAAGCGCGACCAGGCGAAGGTCTTCGGGGCGACCCACACCAGCCCGTCGATGGCGCAGGCCACCGAGCTCGTCCGCGAGCTGACCAGGGGCGTCATGGCCGACGCGGCGATCCTGACCGTCGGCGTGGCCCGCGGTGACCAGATCGCGCCGCTGCTCGGGCTCGTGTCGAAGGGCGGGCGGGCGGTCGTCACCGCTGTCGCGCCGGCCGTCGAGACCGAGGTGACCCTGTCCCTGTTCGATCTGACCATCTTTCAGAAGGAGCTGCGCGGCACGCTGTTCGGCGCGTCGAACGGGCAGGCCGACATCCCCCGGCTGCTGTCCCTCTACCGGTCCGGCCAGCTCAAGCTCGACGAGCTGATCACCACCCGCTACACCCTGGACGAGATCAACACCGGCTACGACGACATGCGGGCCGGCCGCAACATCCGCGGCGTCATCCTGCACGGGCACTGACGGCATGCGCACCGGCAGCACGATCCTCGTCACCGGGGTGACCGGGCAGGTCGCCAGGCCCCTGGCCGCCGCCCTCGCCCGGGAGCACACCGTCTACGGCGCGGCCCGCTTCCGCGACAGCGGCATCCGCGACGTTCTGACCGCTGCCGGTGTGCGCTGCGTACCGGTCAACCTGGTGACAGCCGGGCGGGACGGCCTCGCCGCCCTGCCCGAGCAGGTCGACCACGTGCTCCACTTCGGCGTGGTCAAGAGCAACCGGTGGGGCGTCGACCTCGACGGAAACGTCGGCGGGACCCTGGCGCTCATGGAGCGCTACGCCGCCGCCCGCTCCTTCCTGCACTGCTCCTCCGGCGCCGTGTACGCGGACGCGGGTGACGCGCAGAGCGCGCGGAGCGCCGGCGGCAACGGGCCGGCAGGCGCGGGCGGTGGTGGCCCGGCGGAGGCAGGTGCGCGGGCGGGCGACGGTGGCCCGGCGGAAGCGGGTGGCTGTGGGCCGGCGGGGGCGGTCCGGCCCCTCGCCGAGGGCGACCGGCTCGGAGACAGCCACCATGTCCTGCCGTTCCTGGCCACCTACAGTGTCTGCAAGATCGCCGCGGAGGGGGCGGCCCGGTACGGTGCCACCCGTTTCGGGCTGCCGACGACGATCGCCCGCCTGAACATGCCGTACGGGCCCTTCGGTGGTCTCCCCCTCTACCACCTCGACATGATCGCCGCCGGCATGCCGGTGACCGTGCACCCCGACGGCCCCAGCCGCTACCAGCTGATCCACGACGACGACATCGTGGCGATGGTGCCCGCGCTGCTCGCCGCGGCCGACGTCCCGGCGACGGTCGTGAACTGGGCCGGCGACGAAGCCGTCAGCGTCGAGGAATGGTGCGCCGAACTGGCCGCCCTCACCGGTCTGACCCCGGTCATCGAGCAGTCGCCGGAGAACCTGCGCGGGGTCGTGCTCGATCTGACGACCATGCACATCCTGGCCGGGCACGCCCGGGTCGACTGGCGCGAGGGGCTGCGCCGCAGCGTGGCCGCACGCCGCCCCGACCTGCTGCGTCCCGAGCACCAGCCGTCGGCGCGCCCCGGCCCCGGCCCCGCGCCCGTCTGACTGGCCCGCGGCCACAATCCCGAGCCCCGGGCTTCCGACGCTGCCGCCGCCGCCGCTGCCGCCGCCGCTGCCGCCGCCGCTGCCGAGAGCAAGAAGTGAGGATTATGGTCGCGACAGCAACCGAAATCCTCACTTCTTGCGGACCATCAAGCGACCCTGCGCCCTGTTTGCCCTATTAGCGCACTGGCGGCGATGTGCCGCAGCGCGGGATCCCCGGTTGGTTGCCATGCGGCGGATGGCACCGCCACACGATCCGGCCTCGCCGCCGCCCCGAGGCGCGCCCGGCATGGTCCGCCCCTCCAAGGGCACCGCCGGTCGCCTGGGTGCACGAGATCGGCGCACAGGGTGGCTGGCGTCACAACGCGAATCTGACGGGTCGCCAGAAACCGCCAGTACGCTTGCTACGTGCGCAGAGCTGACGCTGCCGTCGCGGTCCCCCCGGTGGTCGAGACCCCGGTGCGCGAGACCCCTGCGGTCGCCACCGCGGCGATCAAGACCACACCGGCGTCCGTCGTCGACGCGGGCTCCGGAGCTGGTACCGGCACCGCAGGCGTCGGCACCCCGGGCGTGGCCGCCACCGGTATCGGCACCACCGGTATCGGCACCCCGGGTATCGGCACGGCGGTGAACACTCTTCGCGCCTCGGACGGGCGGGTTCCAGGCCGGCGCGGCATGGCGACCCGGCAGCGGCTGCTCGACCAGACCTACGAGCTGCTGCGCACCACGCCGTACCGGGAGCTCACGGTCGCCGACATCGGCCGCGCCGCCGGCACCTCGGCCGCCACCTTCTACCAGTACTTCGTCGACATCGAGGCGGCCATGCTGACGCTGGCCGACCAGGTCGCCGCCGAGGGCGCGAAGCTGTCGGAGCTCGTCGACCAGCGGCCGTGGCGGGGCGCCGCCGGCTGGCAGAACGCCAGCACCCTCGTGGACGGCATCCTCACGTTCTGGGCCCACCACCAGCCCGTGCTCCGCGTCGTCGACCTGCTCACCGAGGAGGGTGACCAGCGCTTCCGCCGGGTGCGGGTGGCCATGCTCAACGAGATCACCCGCGCCCTCGCCGCGGTCATCGCCGAGGCGCAGACCCGGGCCGGCCGGGTGGCGGAGGTCGCCCCGATGGCGATGGCCGGGGCGCTGGTGTCCATGCTCGCGCACGTGGCCTCGCACCGGGCCGGCTTCGAGGCATGGGAGATCCCGATCGACGAGATGCGGGAAGCCATGACCAGGCTGGTCTTCTGGGGCGTCGTCGGCCCACGCGTCCCCAAGCACCTCTGACCACACCGGCGCCGTTGACCACACCAGCACCTCTGACCGCACCGGGCCAAGGCGGGCCGCTCCGGCACCGCTGACCGCGCCGCATCCGGCTATCGCGCGTCGGCCAGCCACTCCCGTACGGCGCGCATCGCGGTGCCCGAGCTGTCCTCGTCGATGCCCCGGCCGAGGTCGTCGATGGAGACGCCGGCCAGCGCGTCACGCCACGCCTGCTCCGCGGCTGCCATCGCCCGGGCGATGGCGCACTGCCCGGAGCACTGATCATCGGGCACGGCCAGCGGGCCGTTCCGGCGGATCTCGGTGCAGCGGAACGCGGGCTCGGGGCCGTCGATGGCCTGCACGACCTGCAGGACGGTGATCTGCGCGGCGGGTCGAGTGAAGGCGTACCCGCCGGTCGGGCCCGGAGTGGATCTCACGATGCCGGCCCGTGAGAGCGCCTGGAGATGCTTGGCGAGGTAGGCCGGCGCGACGCCGTGCAGCTCGGCGAGCCGTGCCGCCGGCACCGGGGCCTTGCTCTGCCCTATCGAGACGCAGCAGTGCAGCGCCCACTCGACGCCGTTGGACAGCTTCACGGCAACCAGCCTACCTATCCCGGATAGAAAACGTCCGCGACTCTGCTATAAACGCGGACAGGAAGTATCCGAGATGGAGGTCCAGCTGGTGTCCGAGATTCAGGATCGGCCGAAGGTCGCGGTCGCCGCCCAACCTCGACATGCCCCCGCCGCGCTTGGATTCGCGGTGATCGCCCTGTTCGCGGCCGCGGTGAACCTCCGCCCGGCGATCGCCGCGCTCTCCCCCCTCGTCGACCGGATCCGCGCCGATCTGGGCCTGTCGGCGACGGAGGTGTCGCTGCTGACGACCATCCCCACACTGGCCATGGGGCTGTGCGCGCCCCTGGCCGTCGCCGTCGGGCGCAGGTGGGGGCTGCACAGAGGCGTTCTGCTGGGGCTGGCCGTCGTCGGCCTCGCCACCGCGGCCCGCGGGCTCGGCCAGTCCGCCTGGCTGCAGCTGGTCTGTGCCGCCGCGGTCGGCATGGGCATCGCGCTCTCCCAGACCCTGCTGCCAGCCGTGGTGAAGACCCGCTTCGCCGACCGGCCCGGCCTGGTGACTGGCATCTACACCACCGGCCTCGGCCTCGGCGGCGCGGTGGCGGCGGGGGTGAGCACACCGCTCGCCGACGCCTTCGACTCGTGGCCGGCCGCACTGGCGTTCTGGGCCATCCTCGCGGTCGCGGGCCTGCTCCTGTGGTCAGCGGCGAAAGGATCGCTTCGGCTCGAGCAGGCGGGTGACCCGAAGCGCATCGCCACCTCCGGCCTGCCCTGGCGCTCCCGACTGGCATGGCGGATCACCGCCGTGTCGGCCGGCAACTCGGCGCTGTACTACTGCGAGCTGGCCTGGATCGCGCCCCTGCTCCACGACGACGGCGGACGAAGCGAGTCGCAGGCCGGCCTCATGCTGACCACCATGATCGCCATTCAGGTCGCGGCGATGCTGGCCGTGCCGGCACTGCACGGCGAACGGCAGGACAGGCGCGCCGGCCTGGCCGCCACCACGGTGCTCACCGCGATCGGCTTCCTGGGCTTCGCCCTCAGCCCGGAAGCGGGCGCCTGGCTCTGGATCGTCGCCATGGGCGTCGGGCACGGCGGCCTGTTCACCCTGGTGATGACCCTCCCGGTGGCGGCCAGCCGGGACGCCGCCCAGGCCGGGCGCTTCAGTGCCATGGCGTTCTTCATCGGCTACGCCTGCGCCGCCGCCGGCCCGGTCGTCGTCGGCGGGCTGCGCGACGCCACCGGCGACTTCCAGCTCGGCTTCGGCCTGCTCGCCGCCGTCGCGGCGCTGATGCTCCTGCCCATCGCCCGCCTCTCACCGAGACGGATCGCCCAGGCCCAACACCACCCATCCGCCTGAACGACACGCCGCATCCAAGCTCCTGACGCCCTTTCGAGGCACGGAAGAACGGCTTGCGGGCGGTCAGTCGGCCGGGTAGGCGGAACGGCCCTGACGGAGAAGGTCGGCGAGTGAGGTCGCCGGATGGCCGGTCAGCTCTGGCACGTCCGAGGTGACGGTGGCGAGTTCACCCGCGGCGATGGCCGTGTACGTCGACACCCAGGCGTCGACCTGCCACCTGGGTGCCCCGTAGCTGGCGCGGGAGGCGTACGCCTCGTCGACCGTCTCGGGACGGTAGACGATCCGCCGACCGGCTGCTTCGGAGATAACAGCGGCCACTTCATCAAGGGTCAGCGCCTCCGGGCCGGTCAGCGAAAAGGTCCGGTCGGCGTGTGGGAGCGGGTTGAGCAGGATCGCCGCGGCGGCGTCGGCGATGTCGTCCTGGGCGACGGGGGCTACCTGCCCGTTCCCGGCCGGGCCCCGTATGACGTCGTCCGAGCCGACCAGAGCGGTCATGAAATCGGCGTAGAGGTTGTCGCGCAGGAAGGTGAACCTCATTCCGGCGCCCGCGTCACGGATGTACTGCTCGGTGGCGGCGTGGTCGCGCCCCAACGTGAACGTGCAGGTCGGCGTCGCGCCGTAGAACGAGATGTACACCAGATGCTCAACGCCGGCGGCGGCCGCCGCGTCGACGAACGTCTGATGCTGCTGGACCCGGTCCGGGGTCTCCGCGGCGGACACCATCAGCAGCGTCGTGACCCCGGCCAGGGCGGCGCGTGCGTTGTCCGACTCGTCGAACGACGCCCGGAGGACGGAAGCGGCAGGCAGGCTTGGCGCGCGCGCCGGATCCCGGACCACCAGACGCTGCGCGACACCCGCCGCGGCGAGCCGGCGCGCGACGCGACCACCCAGCCGCCCGGATGCGCCGGTCACAGCGATCAGGCCCACGCTGGCTGTGCCTTCGGCATTGGCTGGCATCTCTGCACCGACCCAGCCAAGCACCATCCGGTCGGGTCCGCACGGACGCCGGATGATCCCGGGCGATGGTGGCTACCGCTCGGGTGCTGAGGAGGTCGCCGCCTGGTACGCGGCGACCTTCACGCCGCGCGCCCCATCCATGCCCGATTCCTGGCTTCGCCCTGCCTGACCGATGATTCGCGCCCCGAGCCGGGGTCTACCAGGAAGGCGGGGAAACCGAGGAAGGGTCTGGGTGAAATGACCGAGATGGACGAGCAGGTGCCGGGACGGCGGCGGACGTTCGCGCTGATCCCCGGGGCCGGTGGCGCGGGGATCTACTGGCACCGGGTCGTACCGTTGCTGCGCGCGGCAGGCCATGAGGTGGTCGCCGTCGATCTGCCTGGGGGCGACCCGGGCGCGGCGCTGCCGGAGTACGCCGCCGTGGTCGAGGCGGCGATCGGTGCGACGGTGGAAGGACGACCTGACGTGGTGCTGGTCGCGCAGTCGCTCGGCGGGTTCACGGCGCCGCTGGTCGCCGAGCTGGTTCCCGTGCGCGCGATCGTGTTCGTGAACGCGATGATCCCCGTCCCCGGCGAGACTCCGGGCGCCTGGTGGGACAGCACCGGCCAGCCCCAGGCCTGCGCCACCGCGGCCGAGCGCGGCGGCTACAGCCCCGAGTTCGACCTCGAGACATACTTTCTGCACGACCTGTCCGAGGACGACGCGGCAGCGATCTCGGCGGATCCTCGCCCCGAGGATGACGTGGTGTTCGGTTCCGCCTGTGCGTTCGGCGGATGGCCGCCGGTCCTGATCCGCGTGGTCGCCGGCGCCGACGACCGGTTCTTCCCGGTGGAGTTCCAGCGCCAGGTGGCACGGGTCCGGCTGGGCATCGACGCCGACGTCCTGCCAGGCGGCCATCTGCTCGCCCTGTCACAGCCCGAAGCGCTCGCGCGCTACCTGCTCGGGGTGTGATTGCGCAGGCTGCACTAGTCCAACTGAACCGCAGCAGGCCGCCAGAGGTCGCATTAGGCGACGTCCGGCACGATTGTCAGCCCGGTGGAACGCCGAACACGTCGATGACCAGGCTCACGGCCTCGTGGAGATCAGCGGCCGCTTCCTCGGGAGAATCACCGAGCCCGTGCGCACCACCGTTGGGAAACGACGCATGGGCTGCCCAGGTGCCGTCGTCCTCCTGCTCCAACTCGTAGGGGATCTGGACCATCCGCTTCATGGCGCTCACTGTACGCCGCCGGCCGCAAGGCTCGCAGTAGTCACGATCACGCTCCAGATCCACACCTGGCCGCATTCGCCCCGGGCCGGACCGCACCGAACAGCCGGACTACCGAGGGCGCGCATGCGTGACAGGACGCGGTGGAGACACCAGACCCGCAGGGCTTCTTTTGCGCGTAGCGCAACCACTCTGCGCGTATTGGTGGTCGCCGGCTAGGGTGATCTCACTATGGCCGGATCGGTGGGGGTAAGGCGGCATGCCTGCCTGAGGGTCTGGTGATCATCGGGCGGGAGCGGGTGGAGAAGGCGCTACCCGGCTACTCCATCGGTGACCGGCTGGGGTCGGGGGCGTTCGGGCTGGTACTGGCCGGGCACGACCTGCGGGCCGACCGCCCGGTCGCTATCAAGATCCTCGAAGCGGAGGGCGTCGAGCAGGCGACCCGCGGTTTCGCGTCCGAGGCCCAGGTGCTGAGCGGCCTCGACCATCCCCACGTGGTGAAGGCGTTCGACTACGTCGAGGCCGAGGGCCTGTGCCTGGTCGTGATGGAGCTGATGGCCGGCGGCACACTGGCCAGCCGGCGGGTGGCGATGGCGCCGGAGCAGGCCTGCTCGGTCGGGCTGGCCGTCGCCGCGGCGCTGGGGCACGCGCACAGCCGGGGGGTGCTGCACCGCGACATCAAGGCCGACAACATCCTGTTCGCGTCCGACGGCACCCCCAAGGTCGGCGACTTCGGGATCGCGAAACTGTTCGAAGGATCCGCCGCGACGGCCAGTGGGCGGATCGGGACACCGATGTGCATGGCGCCGGAGCAGATCGAGGGAGGCCGGCTGGGGCCGGCGACGGATCTGTACGCCCTTGGCATCGTCCTCTACCAGCTGCTCACCGGAGCACCGCCGTTCGACCCGAAGCAGCCGCTGCCCGCGCTCTGGCGCCAGCAGTTGAACGACCCGCCACCGCCGATGACCGGCGTGGCCGCCTCGGTGGAACTGGTGGTGCTGCGAGCGCTGGCGAAGGCAGCCAGGGACCGCCACCGTGATGCCACCGCGTTCGCGCTCGATCTGGCCCGCGCGGCCACCGAGGCGTACGGAGCGAACTGGACGGCACGCACCGAGCTTCAGCTGCACCTCGACGAGGATGTCCGCCACCTCACCGCCCCCTCACCCCCGTCACCGCCACCGTCGTTCCGCTCCGGCCAGGCCGCCGCTGACGCCGACGGACTCGACGAGCACGCGACCATCCAGGCGGAACCGGGCACCATCAAGGGTCGAGCCGATCAGGCGGATCGGGCCAAGCCTCCACGGCGACGGTTCCAGCTACGGGGCTCCCGGCGCCGGACTGGGGCGGCAACGGCAGCCGTGCTCCTGCTCATGGCGGTGTCCCTGACGATCTGGCAGACCGTCGGAACAGACCGTGGGACGGGCCCAGACCCGGTGGCGGTCTCCCGACAGCTGGCTGCCGAGGCGTCCCGACTCGCCGGCAGCCAGCCGGACCTCGCCCGCCGGATGGCCGTCGCCGCCTACCGCACCGCACCCACTCCCCAGGCCCGGGCCAGCGTGCTCGCGCTGCTCGTATCGTCGAACCGTCCGCTGGCCACCCTCACCGGCCATCTGGCTGCTGTCACCGGCCTGGAGTACAGCCCGGACGGGAAACTGGTCGTCACCCGCAGCTACGACGGCACCGCCCGGCTGTGGGACGCCACCGACAGCAGCGGAGATGCCCCCGAACCACTCGCCGTCCTCGGGCAGGTCAGTGAGAACAGACCTGAGAACGAGATGATCGACGCGGTGTTCAGCCCGAACAGCAGACTGCTCGCCACCCACAACAGCGGCATCGTCCAACTGTGGGACACCGCCACCCCCGGCAAGGGCGTCACGCTGCTCAGCAGCCTCGCCGCCGCAACTGAACCCGAACTCGCGTTCTTCAGCGACGTGGAGTTCGGCGCGGAGAGCGATCTCCTGGTGATATTCAGCCGAAACGCCGTCACGCTGTGGGACACCCCGACCGGAGGAATCGTCCAGTCGCCGATCATAATTAGCCCAGCCGGGGAAGTGACCGCGGCGGCGGTAAGCCCGGTCGGCGGACTGGTCGCCACCGGCGGCGTCGGAACCGTCCAGCTGTGGGACATTCAGCAAGCTGGGCCCCTCGCCATGTTGACAAACGAAGGCCTGGTCACCGACCTGGAGTTCAGCTCGGACGGGAAGCTGCTCGTGGCTGAATCCACCTTCGACAACACCGTGCGTCTGTGGGACGTCAGCGACCCACACCAGAATGTCCGTCGGGCGGTCCTGACCGATGATGCCGGTATGCGCGGTTCGGTCCTCAGCCCAGACGGAAAGCTGGTCGCCACCTACGGCGCTGGATCGACGAAGTTGTGGGATGCCACAGCCAGCGGCCAGAATGTCAGACCGCTGGCGGTCCTCACCGGCAATGCCGTCAACGTGGTGTTCAGCCCCGACAGCAGACTGGTCGCCACCACCACCTCCTCAGGCGTGGAAGTCCTGCTCTGGGACAGCAGTGCCCGCGGCGAGGCGGTGCTGCCGTTGGCCACCCTCACCGACGTCGCGGACAGCAGTGCCGGCGGCGGGACGGAAATAGCGTCTCTCGGCACGGACATGGTGTTCAGCCCGGATGGACGGCTACTCGTCACCGCCAGCAATCAACCCACCGGCAGCACCGCTCGCCTCTGGGACACCACTGCCCGGGGCGACGTCAGGCCGTTGTGGACCCTCCCAGGCGGACCCGACGCCACTCACACGACGGCGTTCAGCCCGGACCAGAAGACGCTCGCCATCAGCAGCTACGACAACACGGCCCAGCTGTGGGACGTGGATCCCGACCGCCTCGTCACGGCTGCCTGCACCTCGCGAACAAATGAGCTCACCGCGGCGGAGTGGGACGCCGTACTTCCCGACACCCCCTACGACCCGCCCTGCTCCTGACCGTGTCGCGGGTGGGCCGCTCGACGAGTTGAGGAATTCGGTCGCCCTGGAGCACGCAGCAGAATCCCGACAAGTAGCGGATCCAGGGCCACCGATCTTGGCCTGGCGGTCCACACCCACCCGCCGGTCGGCGACCCACCGGGGATCTCGGGTTGTCACACAGCGCCAGAAACTTGCACTAATACCAACAAGCGGGACATCGAGCCACTTGGCAATCCGCAAGAAGTGAGGATTGCGGTTGCTGCAGCAGCCAAAATCCTCACTTCTTGCGTGTAAGCAGCGGAAGCCGGGACTCGGGATTCCGCGGCGGGCCTCCTGACGGCCAGGATTCCCAGGTTCTCGCCCGGCGGGTCCTCGAGGGTCAGGCCGGACTACACCAGCAGGCTGACCCAGCTGTCGACGAGTTCGTCGAGCATCTGCTCTCGGGTGATCTTCCAGTCGGCGTCGCCCCAGTTCTGGGCGACGTAGTCGAGCTGGGCCATGGCCAGGACGCCTTTGAAGTGGCGCTGGTGCGGCGCGAAGCGATCGGCCTGCGTGAGGCCGTCGGCGACGTCGCTGATGGCCTCCTCCATCCACTTCTCGACCAGGTGGGCGAGCGCGGGTTCGATCACCGCGGCGTCGCGGCCGATGCGGATGATCGGCCGGATGTCGGGCCAGGACCGCACGGTGCGCCGGACCCAGGCGTCGATCGCCTCGCGGGTGCCGGCGGCGACGGTCGCCACCAGGTCGTGGGCGGTCGAGCCGTGCTCGGAGGACCGTTCCCGCGCCAGCGCCTCGTTGAGCTGCTCGTCGATGAGCGCCTTCATCAGCGCTCCCCGGGACGGGAAGTAGGCGTAGAAGGTCACCCGGGTCGTGCCGGCCGCGTTCGCGATGTCGTCGACGGTCGTCGCGGCGTAGCCCTTCGCCTGGAACTGCTCGAGGCCGGCGCGCAGGAGCAGCTGACGGGTCAGGCGCTTCTGCGCTTCCCGGAGCTTGGCCATGGCCGAAGCCTAGCGCGGGTGTTCGTTTTCCGGCCTCCGACACCGATTTTTATACATCAAGAACAAAAACTTGATGCTCTGCAAACCTTGTGCGAGCATCCCACCGGCAGGTGACGACAGTCACAGTGACTCCCGTTGCGGTGATTACTCGGACGGCGGAAGTCGCCGGCGGAAAGGAACCACTGAGGCGCCGCACCAGCGCCTCAGTGAGCAGCGCCCCGCCCGGCACGGCGCGGGTCGCCGAGGACGCCGAGGACGCCGAGGACGCCGAAGCAGCGGACACCGGCAGGTCCGGTCCGCCGCTTCGGAGTGTTCCGTCTCGGGGCCGGGCGGCGAGACGCGATGAACAGGCATGCCTCCGATCAGGCCGGCAGCACTCGATCGCGACAAACCAGAGGTGAACGCCACGTAAAAACTGTGGCGCCATGGTCCGGCATTACCGCCCGAGGCCCACCGGGCGACTCAACCTTCATGCACACCGTTCGACCTGGTCAGTGCCTTCGGAAGCCGCCTGGCGCCGGCTGACCTCAGCCGACGGCGGCCCGCGGGCAGGGATCGCGCGCTGCCTGCGGGCCCGCGACACACGATGGGCTCGGCTATTCTTCTCCGCGCACATCGGGAACGAAATCACTCGAAAGCAGATGTACCGCGCTGATCTCGCGGCACCGCGGAACATTTCATACCCCGGTGGCGGACAGGGAAAGGGCCCAGTACGCCGTGAAACTCGAGGCCGCGGATCATTCGGCTCCGCACGGGCAGAAGCCGTCAGCCGAACAGGCCGACACGGATCAGCCGTCTTCGCCAGACGGTCACAGGCCACCAGACGGGCACAGTCCACTGGAAGGTCGCAGCCCGTCGGACGAGATCATCCCGCCCGACGAAACAGTTCCGCCGGAGGAGATCATCCCGCCGGACAGCGGGAAACCACCCGCCGAAGGCATGCCCGGCGAGGACGTGCCCGGCGAGGGCGTGCCCGGCGGCCAGCGGTCCGCGGCACGGCGGCATCCGCCGGAGCTGCGGGCCCTGTTGCGGTGGTGGCCGAACTGGCCGAGGCGGCGCTGGCTGACCCACGTGCTGGCAGCGACCGCGTACGGGGCTGTCGCCGGGCTGCTCTTCCTCGTGGCCTCCGAATCGGTGCAGGGTATGGCCGGCCATTCCAGGCCGCCCGGAGCGCGTGCCGCCGGCCAGGAGGAGACGAACCCGGGGGCCATCGCCGGCGGCCTTCCCACCGCCGGGATGACGGGCCCCGCCAGTGCCTGGATGACATCGCCGCCGGCACCCGGCGAGACAGCCGCGGCGGACCCGACAGGCGAGCCCGGTACCGACGGGCAGGCTCCGCCCGGGCTCGGCGGGGCGGCGTCGCCGGGCGAGGCGGGGCCGGGGCGCGCGGGCTCGTCACCCTCCCGACCCACCACGCCGACGGCCGCGACCACCCAGGCCAGACCGAACCAGGTTTCCGCCGCACCCACCGCGCAGGCCGCACCCACCGCCGCGGCCGCACCCGTCACCCAGGCCGCGGCCGCCGCCACCGGGCAGGCGCAGGCGGCCGGCGGCCCGGGCACCCTGGTGAACTACGTGACGGGTGAATGCCTCGACAGCAACGGGGACGGCAAGATCTACACACTGAGCTGCAACGGCGGTTCCTACCAGGTGTGGAGAACCTCCGGCTCCGGCACCGTGGTGCTCACCGATGCCGGGACGGGCCTCTGCCTGGACAGCGACGGAGCGGGATCGGCCTACACGAGGACCTGCAACAGCGGCTCGACCCAGCAGTGGCGGGTTTCAACACAGTCAGACGCGTCGAGGATGTTCGTCAACGTCGCGAGCGGCAGGTGCCTGTCCACCAACGCCACCTCCTACGTCTTCGCGGGGATCTGCATCTCCGGCGGTGGCGGGACCTACGAGCGGTGGTGGTGAAACCGAGCGGGTCGCGCTGAACCATGCCGGGGGCGGCAGCCGTGCTATGGGTTGACCGTCGGCTCGACGCGCCGACCGGACCCGGAAGGCTCCCCCGTGACGGACAGGCTGACGAACAGCACCGCGGACGGTGCGACAGCGCCGTCACCGCCGGGCGCGCCGCCGCGGATCACCACCGTGCCGGCCGGGCTGTGGATCCGCTCTGCGCAGGACCCGCAGACCCAGCCGGATGACCCCGCGTTCACGACCGTTCCCCACGCACCGGACGTCCGGACGCTGATCGTCGGTGCGCCCGGTTGCCGGCCGCCCGCGCTGGCGGACGTCACCCGTGCGCTCGACGACCTGTCCGCGCAGGCGACGGTGATCGTCTCGATGTATGGCTGCGAGCCGGGTGACGGTCCGGGCCTCGCCCAGCGGCTCGCCGTGGCCGCCGGCCGGTCTGTCGTCGCCGAGTACGGCCTGCTGATGCCCGGGCAGGACGGGGTGTCGCGGGTGCTCGCCACCGACGCCGGCCGCCGGGAGTCGTGGGCGCCGTTCGCGCAGCGCGTCCTCCACCTGCCGGACGGCCCGCCGCGGCTCGTGCACTGGCACCCACCGGTGGCCGGGATGGTGCCGCACGGCAGGGCGGGCTACCGCCTCGTCGGCCCCTGGTTCGTCCGGGTCGTACCGGCAGGCCTCGCGCTTCGCCGGGTGGGGCTCACATCGGACGCCTCCACCGACCTCGCGCCCTTCGACCCGGCCCGTCTCGATCTCGCCGTCGACGGCCCGGTGGCGGAGCTGACCGACAACGTGCTGACCGCGTTGAGCCGGTTCGCCGACGCGCTGCCCGCCGCGGCGCGGGTCCGGCTGCGGCTCGTCCTCTCCGCCGGCACCGACGACATGGCGGCACGGCGCCTGCGCCTGGCCGTTCCCGCTCCCCAGCATGTCCGACGCGCCACTCCCGCCGAGGCACCATCCACCGGCGCCGTCCCGCGCGAGTCGACCCAACCGACCCAGCCGACCCAGCCGGCTAAACCAACCCAGACGACCCAGCCAGCTCAGCCGACCCAGCCAAACCAGACGACCCAGACGACCCAACCGGCGAGGCCGACCGGGAGGGCCAGCTCGGCCAGGCCTGCGAACGCCGCCCGGCCGACGGGCGGGGCGCCACGGAGGCACGCGGTCGGCCGGGCCACGGCGCTGACGCTGGTTGTCACCCGATCAGGCCGGATGTGCTTCCAGACATCCGGGTGACGTCCTCCCCCGCGATCGCTTGGCGCGCCCCACACATGGCGGCATCATTGGCGCATGCTGTGCAAAAGCGGTTACGGAATGACAAATATTCCGTATCGGGAGGATGTCGGTGCACCTGCCCGCGGCGCCGGCCACGGCCCGGGCCACCGCGTCGACCGCCGTTTCGGCCCCGGCGCCTTCGTGCCGTGCGGGTAGCGCTCGCCGAGGACGGCGCGCTGTTCCGTGAGGGCCTCCTCCTGCTGCTCGGCGCCGCCGGGCACCAGGTCGTCGGCAGCGTCGCGGACGGGGACGCGCTGATGGGGCTGCTGGGCACCGAGCCGGCTGATGTGGCGATCCTCGACATCCGCATGCCGCCGGGTACCGAAGGCGGGCTGCGCGCGGCGGCACGCGTCCGGGCCGCATACCCCGAGACGGGGCTGCTGCTGCTGTCGCACTACGCCGAGACGCACTACCTGATGCGGTGCCTGGAGATCGGCACCGAGCGGATCGGCTACCGGCTCAAGGAGCGGGTGGCCGGTACGCAGGTGCTGTCGGACACCCTGGACCGGATCAACGCGGGTGAGCTCGTCATCGAGCCGTCGCTCGCCGGGCGGCTCGTCAACCGCCCTGCCGGGGTGTCCGGGCCGCTGGCGCTGCTGAGCCAACGGGAGCTGGAGGTTCTCCGCCTGATGGCCGAGGGGCGCTCGAACGCCGGGATCGCCGGCATGCTGTCGCTGTCAGCCAAGGCGGTGGAGAAGCACATCGCCAGTATCTTCACGAAGCTGGACCTGCCCTTCGACGCGACGACCCACCACCGCCGGGTCCTGGCCGTTCTCACCTACCTCGGCGCGCGATGACGGACGTCCGGCGCGGGCCGGCCGGCTCGTCGCCCGCCCCGCCAGCGGTGTTCGCCCCGGCGGAGGTGCTCGCCCGGCAGGTTGCGCCGATGCCGGGCGAAGCCCGTCTACGGCAGCGGGTCATGCCCCTCCTGGAGAATCTCGGGACGGCGGGCGAGGGCTGTTACGCCGCACTGTGGGTCGTGGTCACCCCGGGCGAGGCCACCCAGGAGGCCACTTCGGAGGGTGGTCCGGCGTCCTGGGCTGTGCTGGGCTGGGCGCGTTCGCCGTCGTGGCCGCCCGCCGGCCTGGCACCGATGGCGGTGCGGGCGGGCGCGGCGGAGCATCTCGCCGAGCTGCGGAGCCGGCCTGGAGTTCGGCTGCTGGCGCCGATCCCCGGCCCGGGGCGCGGCGACAGCGGTAGCAGCATCAGCGGCCGTAGCGATGGCGGCGGCGAGGGGCGGACGCCGGCCGCGGCCCTCGTGATCGGCGGGATGCCGGGCCGCGCCATGGTCGTGCCGCCCGCCGACCTGATCGACCAGACCCGGGACTGCCTGGCTCTCGTGCTGCGGGTGCACGAGCTCACCCTGGCCGCGGACGAGCAGGCGGCAGGGGCCCGGCGGTGCGAGGAGGAGCTGGCCCGGGTCGAGGCCGATCTCGCCGCCGTGCGCGACGCGGAGCGGAACCGGTTGAGCGGCAGCCTGCTGATCGGTGTCAGCCGGCGACTGGGCGAGGTCACGGATCGCTGGCAGGCGTGCGTGGCGGCTGTCCGCGACGAGCCGGCACGGGCCGGCGACGAGCTGCGGGAGTTGCGCTCCGCCGTCGACGACCTGCTGGAGGACTTCCGGACGGTCGTGCGGGCCGTCCATCCCGTCCTGCTGCGCCGGGCGGGGACCGCCGTCGCGCTGACCGAGCTGGCATCCAGGCTGCCGCGGCAGGTCCGGATCGGTGGTGATCCGGGACGTCGGGTCGGCTGGGAGGTGGAATCCGGCGTCTACCACGCCTGCGCCGCGGCGCTGAACCTGCTGGGCGAGGCCGGGACCGGGCCGCTGTCGATGCGGTTCGTCCGCGGTGACGGCCGGTTCGGCGTGCGGGTGGACGATCCGTCCCCAGGTGCCGTCGCCCGGGCCCGGGACAGCCTGCGCGACGATGCCCGGCGGCTGTCCGCCCTCGGCGGCGCTCTGCACTGCACCGTAGCGGCGGACGGATCCGGCCGGATCGACCTGTGGCTTCCGGAGCGCCTCGACGGCAGGCTGCCCGGGGCTCAGAAGGGCACGACCCCGCAGATCCGCGTTCCGGCGTCCGGCGTCGACGTGACGGACAGCGTGCCGCCCACCGAGGCGAGCCTGTCGCGCGGCCCGCGCAGCCACACCGCCCCGGAGAGCTCCATCCCAGGCCCGTCGTCCTCGACGGTGAAGGCCAGCCCCTGGTAGGTGCTGTGCAGGCGGACCCGGACGGACGCACCGGACGCGTGTTTCTGCGCGTTGCTGACGGCTTCCAGGCAGGCGAAGTAGACCGCGCTCTCCACCGGCGGCGGATAGCGGCGTGACCGCACGTCCCGCCCGGCCTCCAGGGCCGTCCCGGGAGCCTCGCGCAGCGCCGCGGCCAACGCGGGCTCCAGGCCGGCCGTGCGCAGCAGGGGCGGAGTGATCCCGGCGGCGGTCTCGACCAGCAGGGTGTGCCCGCGTTCCAACCGCGCGCCCAGGTCGGCGAGGGCCTCGTGCAGGTCCGGGCCGGGCAGCTCGCCGGCTGCCAGCCGGTGCTCGACCACGGCGGCGGCCATCTGCAGCGAGACGAGGTGCAGCTGCGCGCCGTCGTGCAGGTCCCGTTCCAGCGCGTGGCGTTCGCTCTCCATGTCGGCGGCGGCGCGGGTTCGCGCGTCGGCGATCCGCGCCGTGGCCTGCCAGCACACGTCCGCGGCGGCGCGCCGGCGCACCTGCGCGGCGGCGGCTGCGAGGACGGCACCGAGGGCACCGGCGACGTCGCCGAGCGCCCGGTGCGTCCTGGCCGGGAGCGGGTGCTCGGCGCGGGTGCTGACCAACAGGCCGCCGATCTCCTCGCCCCGGTACACGACCGCCCACGCCGCGGCCGGACCGCCATCGGACCCACCGCCGAACGCGACGTCCCCGAACGCGACATCCCCGGACGCACCGCCGTCGAACGCGGCGCCGTCGAACACTGCGCCGGCTGCCGTACCTCCGCCTGGCGTGCCGCGCCCGGCGGGCCAGGTGTGGTCGACCGGGCGGCCCTCGACGAACATCCGCAGCCGGACCGCCGCGAGGTCGAGCCGCCGGCCGATCAGCTCCGCGAGCGGCGTGAGGTCGCCGCCGCGGGGCCCGGTCAGGGGGAGGTCGACAGCCCGCCGCAGCACCTGCGCCACAAGCTCCGATCCGATCAACACGTCCGCACGTTACCCGGCTGTCTCGGCGACAGGCTCCCCGATCGGGTCCGGCGCGACGAAGCCGGTCTGGATCAGCCGGCTGCCACGGCGGCTGCACAGCAGCGCCCGGCCCGGGGGCAGCTCCCGTGGCCGGGCGCCGCCGAGCAGCGGCCCCTCCGACCGGGGGCAGGACAGCGCGATGTCGGGGGTGTTGAGCTCCTGCATCCGGCGCAGCAGCGGGTCCATCGACATGCGCATGACCCCGGCCGCCGCGCGGGCGAGGATGACGTGCAGCCCCACGTCACCGCCCTGTGGCAGGAACCCGACCAGCGGGATCAGCGGGTTCTCGGGGCCGGTCAGCAGGTCGTAGTCGTCGACGAGGACGAACAGCAGCGGCCCGGTCCACCAGTCCCGGCGGCGCAGCTGCTCGGGTGAGATGTCCGGGCCGGGCAGGCGGGGGGTGAGGCCGGCGACGGCGTCGCGGATGGTGTTCTTCGTGCTGTCCGGTGAGACGGAGTAGCCGAGCCGGTATGCGTCCGGGATGTCGTCGAAGAGTCTGCGCCGGTAGTCGACCGCCATGATCCGGGCCTGCTGTGGGGTGAACCGGCTGGTGACGGCGCGGGCCATCAGCCGCAGCAGGTTGGTCTTCCCGCTCTCGTTGTCGCCCAGCAGGGTCAGGTGCGGGAGCTGGCCGAAGTCGTGCCAGACGGGTTCGAGGCGGCTCTCCTCGATGCCGAGTGCGACCCGCAGGTGCCCCGTTCCCTCGCTCTCCGGCTCGGGCAGCAGGTCCACCGGCAGGACGGCGGGCAGGGTCCGGACGGGCCGCACCTTCGGGCCTGACCAGGCGTCCACCACCGAGGCGACCAGATGGCGGGTGCCGTGGGCGAGATCGGCGACGGACCCGGCGCCGTCGATACGCGGCAGGGCGGCGATGAAGTGCAGCTCGGCGTCGGTGAGACCGCGCCCGGGCAGCTTCGGCACCGAGGCGGCGGCCCGCAGGTTGATGCCGGATTCGACCGGGTCACCCAGGCGCAGCTCCAGCCGCGATCCGATCTTGTCCCGCATCGAGTGGTGCACCTCGGACCAGCGGCTCGCCGTGAGCACGAGATGCAGCCCGTAGTTCAGGCCCCGCGCGGCGACGTCGCGGACCTGCTCCTCCACCACCTCGAACTCCTGGCGCAGGGTGGCCCAGCCGTCGACGACGAGGAACACGTCACCGAACTCCTCCTCCGGCACCTTCCCGGCCGCGACGGCCTCGCGGTAGGCGGCCATCCCGGAGATCCCGAGCCGGGCGAAGCGCCGCTCGCGGTCGGCGAGCAGGGCGACGACCTCGGCGACGGTCCGGCCCACCCGGTCCGGGTCGTGCCGGCCGGTGACCCCGCCGACGTGCGGCAGGTCGGCGAGCGCGGCCAGAGCGCCGCCGCCGAAGTCCAGGCAGTAGAACTGCACCTCGCGCGGCGAATGGGTGAGTGCAAGCCCCGCGACGAGGGTGCGCAGCAGCGTGCTCTTGCCGCTCTGCGGGCCGCCGGCGATGCCCAGGTGCCCGCCGGCACCACCGAAGTCCAGCACCAGCAGGTCCCGGACCTGCTCGAACGGCTTGTCGATCACGCCGACGGGGACGGTCAGCCGGTCCGTGGCGTCGGCGTCCACCGGACGCAGCCCGTGGTCGAGGTCCGGCAGCAGGGGCGGCAGGACCTGGTCGAGCGAGGGCGACTGCTCCAACGGCGGGAGCCACACCCGGTGGGCGGGCGGTCCCTGGCCGACGAGCCGGTCGACCAGCGCCTTCAGGACCGTGTCGGCGGTGGTCGCCGCCCCTGCCCCGCCGTCCGACCCGTCCGACCCGTCAGTTCCGGCGGAACCGGTCGAGGTCGATCCGGTCGATCCGGTCGGCGGATCCGACTCGGCCGCACGGGAGGCGACCGGAACGTGCGTGGTGCCGTAGGGGACGACCTGGCTCTCGATCACCTCCTGGCGCACCCGCGCGGAACGGGGCCGATACGGGCCGGAGACGTAGGCCGCGCGGAACCGGGTGATCGTCGCGACGTCGGAGCGCAGGTAGCCGTTGCCCGGGGCGGCGGGCAGCTCGTACGCGTCCGGCACGCCGATCACCGACCGTGACTCCATCGCGGAGAACGTCCGCAGGCCGATCCGATACGACAGGTGCCCTTCGAGCTGGTGGATGCGACCGTCGTCCAGGCGCTGCGAGGCCAGCAGCAGGTGCACGGCGAGCGATCGCCCCAGTCGTCCGATCATGACGAACAGCTCGATGAAGTCGGTGTGCGCGGCGATCAGCTCGCTGAACTCGTCGACGACCACGAACAGGGTGGGCAGCGGGTCGAGGGCCGCGCCCTGCATGCGAGCGGCCTCGTAGTCACGCACCGAGCTGAAGTTGCCCGCCTTGCGCAGCAGCTCCTGGCGGCGAACCAGCTCGCCGCGCAGCGCGTCGCGCATCCGGTCGACCAGCGACGCCTCGTCGGCGAGGTTGGTGATGGTCGCCGACACGTGCGGCAGCCGGTCGAGGCCGGCGAAGGTCGCCCCACCCTTGAAGTCGACCAGGACGAAGTTGAGCGTCTCCGAGGAGTGGGTGGCCGCCAGGGCCAGCACCAGCGTGCGCAGCAGCTCGCTCTTGCCCGAGCCGGTGGCGCCGATCAGCATGCCGTGCGGGCCCATGCCGTCCTCGGCGGACTCCTTGATGTCGAGCACGATCGGCGACCCGTCGGCGGCGACGCCGATCGGCACCCGCAGGCGCTCGGCACCACGGCGGGCGGGCCAGACCGCGCGGGGCTCATAGGTCTCCAGGTCGGTGATGCCGAGCAGATCGGGCAGGTCCTGGCTGGTGGTCAGACCGTCGGAGACCGGTTCCGCGCTGGCGCCGGCGCTGTGCCGGGCCATCAGCCGCGCCAGCGTCGTCGCCCGCACGCGCGACAGCGTGTCGGGTGTCGCGAGCCGGGAGCGCACCTCCCTCCCGACCCGGTCGGTCTCCACCATCTCGATGTCGTCGGGGGCGATGTCCAGGCGCAGCACCTGCTGGCCGCTGCCGGCCGGGTGGGCGTCGAAGTCGAGCAGCACCGCGTTGCGATATCCGGAGACGAGGAAACGGGCACCCGGGGAGATCCGGCCCCCGTCGACGATCACGACGACGAACGGCTCGGCGGTGGACGGGGCCGTCCCCGTCTCGAACCGTGCCCGCTCGCTGAAGGCGGAGCCCAGCAGCCGCTCGACCTCGTCGAGCGACTCCCCGAACAGCCGGACCGGCCCGGCGGCGTCCCGGTCGGTGGGGTGCTGGGCATGCGGGAACCATTTCACCCAGTCCCACTCGGCGCGCCTGTCGGTGTCGGTGCAGACCGCGATCCTCAGCTCGTCGGGGGCGTGGAAGGTGGCCAGGTGCGCGAGCAGCGCACGGGCCACACCGAGGGCGGTCGCCCGGTCGCCGTCCAGCCGGATCCTGGCGAACCCGCGGACGTACAGGGCGACCGGCTGGGCGGGAATCGTCGTGTAGGCGCGGGTGAATCGGCGCAGCGCCTTGGCCGCGACGGGTTCGAGGTCCTCCACCGGGCTGGTCTGCAGCGGGGTGATGCGCACGGCGAGCCGCTGGCTGCCGGTGCCGACCCGAACCTCGCCGAAGTCGGGGTGGGCCGGGCGGCGTTCCCACAGCCGGCTGGTCATGGCCAGCGACCACAGCGACGCCGGGTCGGGGTGACGCCAGGCCAGCGCCTCACGTTGCTGCTCGGCGTAGCCGCGGACCTGCCGGCGGGTACGGGAGAGGTAGCGCAGGTAGTCCCGCCGCTCCCCGCCGAGCTTGTGCTTGCGGTCACCGGACTGCATGAACATCTGGCTCACGCCCATGCCGGCCATGCCGGCGCCCATCATCGCCATCATGATCAGGCCGAGCGGGCTGTTCGCCCCGAAGCCGAAGAAGAAGAACATCATCCCGCAGGACATCAGCAGCGACGGCACGATCATCGCCAGGGTGCGCAGGCCCTGCCCCTGGGTCTCGGGGATGGTCGGCGGTTCCTGCAGGGTGATCTCGCCGTGCGGCAGATCCGGCCCGGAGCGGCGGGCCGGGCGACGAAAGGCGACCGTGGACATATCCGCACCACGGCTGGTGGGCCCTGCGCGTTTCGACCGACACCAGGCAGAACGCCGATGTGATGCGAGTCACTCTCGTGAACCTGATGGGTGGCGGACACCGTGCCGAGGTCATGGGCCAGTCCAGCGTGGCGGAGGTATGTCGCCTGCTTGTCGTGGGGCCGACGAGCCAGGTCGAGGTGTCGGTGCCCTGCCATGTGCCGCTCGCCGACCTGATGCCCGCCCTGCTGCGCGGCCTCGGGCCGGATCTCGCCGACCGCGGCCTGGAGCACAGCGGCTGGGTGGCGCAGCGCCTCGGCGAGCCGCCGCTGGACGAGGACGACAGTGTCGCCGACCACGGCCTGCTCGACGGCGACACCGTGCATCTGCGGCCGCGTTCGGACCAGATCCCCCCACTCGACTTCGACGACCTCATCGACGGAGTGTCCACCGGTATCAAGGCCCGCTCCGGGCTGTGGCGCCCGCGCACGACCCGCCTCGCCTCGCTGCTGGCCCTGGCCGGCTGGCTGCTGGTCGCGCTGGCCACCCTGCCCGCCAGCAGGTACCACTACCGCGCCCTGATCGCCGCGGAGGCCGTCGTGCTGCTCGGCGCGGTCACCGTGGCGACGTCCCGCCTCATCGTCGACCGGGCCGTCGCCGCCCTCGCCGGCGCCGCGATGGTCGGTTTCATCACCGAGGCGGCGGTCTTCGGGGTGGCCGACGCGGGCGTGGGCGGGGACCCGACGTCCACCGCCCGGCTCATGCTGATGGCCGGCTCGGCCGCGACCGTCGTCGGCGTCGGCCTCCTGCTGCTGCTCACCGCCGGCCATCCGTCGGCTCGCCCGCTCGCACTGGCCGGGACGGCCGTCGCGTGCGGCGGCTTCATCGGCTGCGGGCTGGGTACCCTCGCCGGGCTCGACCGCACCCAGACGGCGGCGGTGATCGCGTTGCTGTGCGTCGGTGCCCGGCCGCTGGTGCCGGTGGCCGCCTTCACGTGCGCCGGGCTGGCGCTGCCGCCACTGCCCGTCGAGCCCGGTGAGCTTCAGGACGACATCGACCCGGAGCCAAGCGCGGAGGTGCTGGCCCGCACCGCCGCCGCCGACTCCTACATGACCGCCCTGCACGTCGCGTGCGGGGCGCTGTCGGCCACCGCGCTGGTCATGATGGCGCTCGACGGCCGCTGGATTCCGACCACGCTCGTCGTCCTCGTCGGGCTGGCGCAGGCACTGACCGCCCGGCCGATGACGAGTACGTGGCACCGTCTGGCGCTGGTCCTGCCGGCCGCAGCCGGCCTGGTCGTGATCGTGCTGCCACTCGGCATGCGCGACGGCGGCTGGGAGCCCGGCTGGCTGGCGCCGATCGTGTCGCTGGCGTTCGCCCTCGCAGCGGCCGGCTGCGCCCGGGTGCTGCCCCGCCGCCGGATGACGCCGATGTGGGGCCGGGGCGGGGACTTCGCCCACATCACGGCGCTGGTTCTGGCTGTGCCGCTGGTCGCCTGGCTGCTCGGGCTGATCGGGCTCATCCGCTCGGTGGTGGGCTGACATGCAGTCCCGCCGCGACCAGGTCGACGCCCAGCGCTACCTGCTGACCCGCCTGTCGGCGGCGCTGGTGCGCGCCGACCCCGACACCCTCGACCCGCTGGGGCGCCGCGACGTCCGCGGCCTGGTCGGCGGCACAGTCCTGGCCGCCGTGGTTCTCGGGGTCGTCGCACTCTGGGCACTGATCTCCGGCTCGGGGTCGACCGAGTGGCGCAATCCCAGGACCCTGATCATCGAGAAGGGCACCGGCAGCCGCTTCCTGCTCCTGGACGGGGAGCTGCGCCCCGTGCCCAACATCGCTTCGGCGCGGCTGCTGACCGGCGGGGTCGTCACCCCCCAGGTCGTGCCGGCGTCCCGGCTGAAGGGCACGCCCCGCGGCACGCCGATCGGGATCGACGGCGGGCCCGACCTGCTGCCCGCCGCCGGCGCCCTCAACCGCGGGGTCTGGCGGGTCTGCTCCGGCCCGGGCAGCGGGGCGGGGCCCGCCGCCGTCCTCGATATCGGTGTCGCGGCGGCACCGCAGCCGGACCGCCCGGGCACCCGGGAGGCACTGCTCGTCTCCGCCGGCGGCAGCACCCACCTGATATGGCGCGGGCAGCGGCTGCGGCTGACCCGCCCCTGGGTTGCCGACGTGCTCGGCTTCGGCGATGTGCGGCCGACCCCGGTCGACCCGGTCTGGCTGGCGCTGGTGCCGGCGGGGCCGGAACTGGGCCCGCCGGCCGTCGACGGCCGGGGCTCGCCGGGCTGGGCCATCAGCGGGCGGCCCAGCAGGGTCGGTGATCTGTTCACCTCCGTCATCGACGGCGGGACGACCACCCGCTACATGATGTTGTCCGGCGGGCTGGCGGTGCTCACCCCGGTGCAGTTCGCGCTCGCCCGCGCCGAGGCCGGCGGCACCCCGCCCCAGGAGCTGACCCCCGCCGATCTCGCCAGCGGACCGAGAAGCATGGTGCCCGCGCCCTGGGACGCCCTCCCGGCCCAGCCACCGGTCGTTCGCTACCTCATGCCGGATCAGGCGGTCTGCGTCGAGTCGGGCGGCGCGGCCCCCCGAGCACCGCTGGACGTCGTGACGGCACCGACCCCACCCGTACCCGGCAGCGTCACGGACCGGGGTGTCGCGGTGCGCGTCGCGGCCGGCGGTGGTGCCCTGGTCATCGCGCAGCCCGTCCCGCCCGGCGCGACCGGCCTCGACGCGGTGACCGGCGTGTTCGTCGACGGCAGCGGAACGGCGTACCCGCTCAGCGGGCGCGCGATGCGCGCGCTGGGTTACAGCGCGGGCCAGGCCGTCGCCAGCCCCTGGCAGCTGCTGCCGCTGCTGCCCGTCGGACCCCGTCTCACCGTGCCCGCGGAAGACACGACCGCCGAGTCCCCCGAAGGCACGACCGCAGGGTCCGCGCAAGGCACGACCACAGCGTCCGCGGAAGGCACCGGCCCGGAGGCAGCGCAGCACCCGCCCGCGGCCGGTTCCGTCGCCGCGCCCGGTTCCGCCGCCCGGTCCATCACGAGCCCGCCCGTCTCCTAGCCCGAACGAGCCCGCCCCGTCCCGTCGCGCCCACTCCTCTCACCACCGCCACTCACCGCCACACCGTCAGAAGATCCAGTGCCGCCAGCAGAGAGGCAGCGTCATGCCCAATCCCGCTCTCATCTCCGACGAAGCCAGCACCGTCGCGATGATCACAGCGTTCGACAACTGCCAGGACGAATGCGCCGCCATCCAGAACGCCATCGACTCCGCGGCCTCGCAGCTCTTCAGCCCCGCCGGATGGCAGGGCGTCGCGGCCGCCAAGTACCGCGACGCGCTCAGTGGCTGGCAGGCCGGTTTCAACAAGGTTCAGCAGGGCCTGAACATGCTGAACGAGTCGATGGTCGTCTACGCGAACACCACGACCAGCGTCGAGGACAACAACGCCATGATCGGTTCGGGCTGGGCGGAGGGCCTCACCTGAGGCTCGCGGGCCTGCCGGTGTACGGGATTTCCGGACCTCTGATCCGGATCCCCTCCTCCCGTTCTCCGGTTCCCCGAACCCGGGCACCGGACATCCGTCCACCACAACCCCTGTGAGGCAGTGATGGCCACCTATCAGTTCAACCCGAACGGCGCTCTGGACACCGCGGCCGAACTGGATTTCGTCACCGGCAGGATCCGGGAGTCGCTGAACCAGCTGATGACCAGCGTCACGAAGTTCGCGCAGATGAACTCCGGCGCCGCGCCGGACAACTACGCGACGGCCCAGCAGTACTGGAACACCGGGCAGCAGGAGATGGAAGCCTCCCTCGTCATCGGCAAGGCAAAGCTCGAGGAAATCCACAACCAGTACGTGCTGGGCGACAACCGCAGCGCCGCGGTCTTCGGCGGGCTGGTCTGAGTCAAGGCGCCACCGGCCCGGGCGCCCCTGCGTCGGTGCCGGCACCGGGAATCCGCGGTGCCGGCACCGACGCAGGACGCATTGTTGCGGCCGCCTGGAACACATAGGCCCGAGCACCTCGGTGGCCTCCGACCGCCGGCCACCCATCACTCGGCAACCACATGGGGCACACCACACAGCGCACAGGGAGACATCCGTGGGTGATGAGTTCACCATCGTCGTCGACGAAGCCACGCTCAAGCGACTCAAAGGCGAGTACCAGGCACTGCTCACTGACATCGACCTGCGGATGAACTACTACAAGTGGACCCCCCAATCCACCACGGCGGTGAGCCTCGGCACCGCCTTCCCGCTGCGGCTCGGCGGCTCCGGCTTCACCGAGGCGGTCGGCCTCGCGCAGGGAGTGGAGCTGGTGCGGCAGAACCTCGTCGAACGGGTGAACAACCTCTACACCCACGCGACGAACCTGCGCTGGGGCCTGGAGTACCTCCTGGAGGAGGCCGAGAGGACCGAGGGCGAGAACGTCACGACCATGACCGCGGGCGAGTTCAGCTCCTACATGCCCGGCGAGTCGTCGACCACTGGTGCAGGCACGACAGGCCTAGGCGGCGCAGGCACCGGCACCGGCTACACGGGCGTCGGCGCCACGGGCGTGGGAGGTACGGGTGCGGGTTCGGGAGGCACGGGCGGCACGGGTTCGGGCACGACCTCCAGCACGACCGGAGCCTGAGCTATGGCCATCGCCGGGAAGATCGAGGACATCCTGCAGAACGTCCTCGGGTACACCCTGGGATCGGGCAGCGGTGCCACCCTAAGCCTCGCCGGATCCCCGGGCGCATCGTCGACGACCAGCTCGACCGCCGCCCCCTCAACCGCCGGCGGGTCCGTCGACGCCGGCCTGCGGCCCGACACCGTGCGAGCCACCGGGCCCGCCTGGCTGATCCCCGACGAACGTGTGGAGGGCTACCACGCCGGCGGCAGCTGGAAGCCGGGTTTCCACAAGAACGCGCTTACCTTCTGGCGGTGGATGGAGGGTGACAACAACACACATGCCGAATACCTCACCGTCTGGGTCGGCGCACGGGACCCGTCGGCAGGTGGCGAACGGAACTCGACCACCGCGGACACCGCCAGCAACGCACTCCTCGACGTCGGGAAGGCCTGGAAGGCCGTATCGGAGACCCTCCCGAACCTCGCCGGGCCCGGAACCCACTTCGATCCGGACACCCTGGGCGAGGTAGGGCTGGCTCTGAAAGGCATCGGGGAATGGGCGGGCGCCGTCTTCGCCGACCTTGACAACGACATCGCCCGCATTGATACGAAGAAGGACAATTTCGCCGGGTCGGCCGCGGAGGCGTTCCGGAACCGGGTCCTCGCGGCGCAGGCCGGCCTCACCGACGTTCTCGACCAGTCGAAGACATGGCTGACGCCGATAAGCGACGCGGTCGGGAGCGCGGCGGCGTTCGTCCACCAGCTCGATCTGGACCGGAAATACTGGATGGGAGAAAATGTCGGGGATGGCCGCCCGCCCATCGGCGGACCGCCCAAGGTGTGGGTGCAACCCTGGGATCTGATCGTCGCCTTGTTCAACAACTCACAGGTGTACGAGACCTGGGATCCAGGCGGATACTCGCTCGAAGGAAACCGGAACCATTCCGGTGGCCTGTGGGAGACGGGGCGTATACGCGGCGGCGAGGGCTACCTCCACGGATGGCGGGAGATGTACATCCGGTTTCCCGAGTGGAGCGGCCTGACCACCGAATACGCTGTTCTCCGGCAACCGTCGTGGATAGCGGCGGACATCGACGTGCGCAAGGCGTGGGCCGACCGCGTCCAGAGCAGTTTCAAGCCGAGTCTGGACAAGGCGCAGGACATGGTCGCGAAGTTCGCCGCGGCACAGACCGCCGTCAGGCTGGGCCGTATGCCACCGCCCCGTCCGCCCCGGCCGCCGAAGACCACGGAGCTCGCCGGGGGGCTGGGGAACCAGGATCTCGACAAATACCTGGACAGCCTCGAGGAAGAGATCAACAAGGCCCTCAAGGACCTGAACGACAGGATCAATCTGGTCGCCGGCGGGGCGAACGAGAACGCCACCAAGATCTACGATGACCTGAACAAGCTCAAGGAGGAGATCAACAAGGAGCTCAGCGGGATCACCGGGAAATACAACGACTCTCTCGACGACGTCAACAAGAACATCAACGACCAGGTCAAGAATCTCAACAACGGCGTCAACAAGGAGCTAGACAAGCTCTACGAGAATCTCGGCGCGTCCGGCGCGAACAACGGCCTCGGTGGACTGGGCGGGCCCGGCGGGGGCGGAACCGGCGGTGGCTACGAGCTCCTGCCCATGCCGCAGAATCTCGGCGGTGGAAGCGGCTCCACCAACGGCCTCGGTGATCTCAGCGGACTGGGTGGAACCGGCGCGGGCGGAACCGGCGGCGGCTACGAACTCCTGCCCATGCCACCGATCGCGGGCGTCACCAGCGGGCTCGGCTCGTCCGGGCTGTCCGATCTCGGCGATCTGAACACTCAGCAACTCGGGGCGCTCCAGCAGGCCGGCCTGCTGAGCGGAACACGACTGACCCCGGCGCAGTCCGCCGCCCTGCGGGAGGCGGGTCTCGACACCGACGCCACCACTCTCGGTGAGCTCAGCCCGGCGCAGCTGAAGGAGCTCCAGGCACGCGGCCTCCTGGACGACGTCCCGCTGACGTCGTCCGGCCTTGAGGCCTTGGGCGTGAGCGGGCTGCTCGACCCATCGCCCGCCACGTTGAACAACCTGGGTGACCTGAGCCCGGCGCAGCTCACCCAGCTCGGGTCCTCCGGCCTGCTCGACAACGTGCCGATCACCGCCGACCAGCTCGGCCAGCTGCGCGCCGACGGCCTGCTCGGCCCCACGTCCCAGGGCATCGGCACGCTGGGCGACCTGAACCCGACCCAGCTACAGGCGCTGAACGACGCCGGGCTGCTCGACTCCGTCCCGCTCAGCCAGCAGCAGCTCGGTGCGCTGCAGCAGTCCGGTCTGGTTCAGTCCGGACAGGGCCTCGCCGGCGCGCAGACACCGTTCGTGTCCCAGTCAGGCGTGACCAGCGGCCTGAACGGCCTGAACGTGCCCGACCTCAGCGCTCCCACCTCCGCCTTCCCCACCCAGATCGACGGGCTCGACGTCACCACGCCGACCTTCGACTCCGGTGTCAACGTCGGCGACATCCGTCAGCCCCTGTTCCAGACCCTTCCCGACGCGTCCACCAGCGGCTTCGGGGTCACCAGCGGGTTCGGGACGAACGGGGTGGACCTGGGCGATGCCTCGGCTCTTGTTCCGAGCATTCCCCACGGCGACGTCGCGGGTCTTGCTTCCGGCGCGTCTTTCGGCACCTCAGGCCTCGGCACCTCGGGCCTCGGCTCCTCGGGCCTCGCCAGCTCAGGTCTCGGAGGCACAGGCCTGGGCAGCAGCCTGGCCGCGAGCGGGGTCGCCGCGCTCGACGCCGTCGGTGGCACCGCCCCCGCCAGCGCCACCGGCGGCGGCATGCCCTTCATGCCAATGGGCATGGGCGGCGCCGGAGCCGGGGCCGGGGCCGGCGGGCGGGACCGGCAGCGCAACACCTGGCTGACCGAGGACGAGGAGGTCTGGGGCACCGATCCGGAGTGTGCGCCGGCGGTCGTCGGCCGGGAGGCCACCCCCGCCGAGGAGGGCACAGGACGGACCACCAGCGCGCCGGCACCGGCCGCCCCCGGGCGGGACCGCATCCGCCGCGGCCGCTGATCTCACTCACCCGCTCCCGCGGCAGGTCACGGGAACGGCAGGAGGGCTGCCGGCCGGTCACCACCGGCCGGCAGCCGCTCATCGACAGAGCAGCCCGGCATGCATCGGCAACTGTCCGGCAGGTTGGTAGAGGGAGGAGCACGGCGTGGGACTGTTCGACGAGAGCCTGCTGGAGGCCGCACGGGCCGAGCTGGCACGCACCGAGGAGGTGACGGCCCGCATCCGGCGCGAGGGCGCCGCCGTGCGCCATCAGGCCAGCGACCGCGGCAAGCTGCTGACGGTCACCGCGAGCGGCGACGGGGAGATCACCGCGATCTCCTTCCGGGGGGACGGCTACCGCGACCTGGCGCCCGCGGAGCTCGCCGACCTGCTGGTGAAGACCATCGAGCAGGCCCGTACCGGCGCCCGGAGCATCGCCCTGGCCGGCCTGCAGGACCTGATGCTGGACCTGCCGTCCCCCATCGGCCGGCTGGGCGAGGTCGACACCTCCGAGGAGCTGGTCGAGGAACTGCTCGGCATGTTCACCAGGAACATGCCGGACAGCGGCGCAGCACCCGTCGCGGACCGGAACGGGCACTGGTCATGAGCGGAGAGCAGATCCAGTTCGACGGCGACGAGCTCGCCGAGAAGGTGCCGATGCTCGCCGACTTCCGCGAGGCCTTCCTCGCGTTCGGGGAGGAGCTCGCCGAGGGAATCGCGCAGCACAACTTCGCCAGGGACGCGCACGACGAGGTGTCCAAGCTGTCCTATGCCATGTTCAAACAGCTGATGAAGTACTTCGGCAAGATCTACGACTCGCTCGGTGAGGCGATCGGTGTGCAGGGCGACCGCCTCGATGCCGTGCACACCATCGGCGAGACGACCGAGGCGGACGCCACCCACTCCGCCGGAAGCTGGTCCGGCGGCGGCGCACGCGGCTGACCTGCAGGGACGGGCTGCGAGACGATGTCGAAGTCGTGGGATGACGCGATCTACGCGTTCACCGGCATGCGGGTCACTCCCGCGGAGACCATCGTTGAGGTCCAACGTCTCGCGAACGTCCTGAGAAACTCGACGAGCAAGGTCGATCAGCTCAGCCTGGATCTCATCGCCATCATCCGCGCGGTGAAGGCGACGGTCGACAGCAGGGCCGGGCGGCGTTTCGTCGGGCAGACCGCGCAGTTCGTCGTCGACGAGCCGAAGCTGCTGCCCAAGGGCGGGCTCCTGCTGCAGGCGGCGGCGAACATGCTCGACGCCCAGGCACTGCGGATGGATCTGACCCGCAAGCAGGGCGAAGTGATGTTCTACTTCATGCAGATCCAGCTCGCGATCGCCGCGATCGAGGCGGCGTTCGGCGGTGGGCCGGCAGCGGCCGAACGCATCGCCACCACCCGCACGATCATCCAGATGGTCCTCTCGCGGGAGTTCGCCCTCACCACAACCAAGATCACCGGTATGCAGATGCTGTTCATGCCGGGCTCGTCGATCATCGCCCAGATCTGGCAGATCCTCGAGGGCAAACGCGGCGACCTCGACGGCGGCGAAGTCTGGCACATGATCAAGTACGGCCTCGCGGCGGCGGCCAGCTCCGTCGTCGCCGTGCCAGGGCTCCACAACGCCATGAACAAGTGGAACCAGGTCCTGGTCAACCAGGGTGTCCGCGGCGGCGCCGGCAACCCCATCGCCGACCTGTTCGCCTCCACGCTGACGTCGATCCTGCTGGAGAGCGGCGGTGGCTACTTCGCGTCCGGCATCGTGGACGGTGACTGGAGCGGCAAGACCATCGTCGACGACATCATCTCCGGCACGACCGAGGGGTCGACGGAGAGCGCCGCCCGCGGAATCGGCCGCGGCGCCCGGAACGGCATCGTCGGACCCGGCGGCGGCCCCGACGTCAACGGGATCAACGACCTCATCGCCGATCTGAAGGACGCCGACGCGCTGAACGGCAACGGGGACGACGACTCCCCGGGCGACTCCCCCGGCGGCGGACCGTCCAACACCTCGAATGGGAACCCGTCGCCGAACGGGAACGCGCCCTCGAACGGCGGTGCCGACTCCGGACCACCGAACAGTGGTCCCGGCGCCGGGCCTCCGAACAACGGCGCCCCCACGCCCGGCGACCCGACCGGGAACCCACCCCCCGCGGTGAACCTGCCGCCGCCGCCCGTCACAACCTTGGACGACAGCACCCGCCCCGGCCCCCACCCCGTCCCGGACCTCGACGCGATCTCTCTCACCGGCCTCGACCTTGACCTCGACGACAACGCCTCCGTGCACTCGAACGCCTCCGCGCACTCGAACGCCTGGTCTGTGATCAGCGGCATGTCGGGGGACTCGGTGGCGACCCAGATCACCATCCCCGAGGTCGACCCACCACCGGCACCTGTGATCACGGGGTATACGTCGAACCCGCTGGCAGCACCCGTCCCCGCCCCTGGTCCTGGTGGGCTCGACGGTTCCAAGCCCGGCCCGCCATCCCACGACAGCGCGCCCGGTCTGAGCTCCCCGCCGCCAGTCCCTCTCGCCGACGGCAGCCCACTGCCGGATCGGCAGGATGGCCCTGCGCCCACCAACAGATCCCTGACCGGGCCAGGGCCACTGGACGCGCCGCCCGTTCCTGCTCCTCTCTCCACACCTGGGCCGGACACTCACCCCTCACCGTCACCCCAGCCCACGCCCACACCGTCACCCCAGCCCACACCCACACCCACGCCCACACCCACGCCCGAGCCTCTGCCGTCGCCTGCGGCGGACGCGCCGACCAGCGGCCCGCTGAACCCGTCCTTCTCGGAAGACGCGCCTCCAGCACCGTCCGCCAGCGGGCCGCCCGGCCCTCCGGACGCGAATCCGCTCGACAGCGGCAGTCCACCCGGTGGAGCTCCCAGTCCCGCGCCGCTCTCACCCGAGCCGGTCGCACCCGCACCCGCACCACTCTCACCCGAATCACTCTCACCCGAACCGGCTCCATCGCCTCCGGCACCTGCCCCGTTCGCGGCACCGGAGCTCGGCGGGCATCCCAGCCCGCTGTCCGGCGAACCGCTCGGCGAGTCAGGAGCGGCCGCACCGAAGCCGGTCCCGTCCGCGGCGCCAGTGGTGCCGCCCCCGAACGCACCACCACCACCATCACCACCGGCGCCACCACCACCGACCCCGATACCGGATGTCACACTGGGCCCGGACGTCACGCTGGCACCGGACGTCACCCTGACACCGCCTCCGCCGGCGTCACCCATACCCGCGGCACCGCCCGGCAGCTGGGCGCTCGGCAGCGGCTCCGACTCGCTGGCGGCAGGTGCCTCACCGGTAGAGATCACCCCGGTCGGAGACGTGTCCGCGGACGGGCCATCAACCCTGAGCACACCGGAAGCACGCCAACCGCATCCGTTGGTGGTACCGGCCCTGGACCCGGACCTGATCACTGTCGCGACCGGCAGCGCACCCGAAGCGGACGCACCGCCGCCCCCGCGTGGCGTCGAGGTCGACGTACTGCACGTCGACGTACTGCACTGGGTGCACACCGGCCTCGGAGACAGCGCGGCCGGCCACGGGCTCACCGACGACCGCATCCTCGCGCTCTACGAGGAACGGCGGACAGGGCCCATCGGCCAACGGATGACCCCCCGAACGATCGCCGACGACGTAGTCCTACGGCTGCAGACCGGGGAGTGGCCCGGGCTGCGTGCCGGCGCGGGCGAGCCCCTGTACCCCGGCCCGGGGCATCCGTCCGCCCGACCTGGGCTCGACCCCGCCGCCGACGCGACCCTCACCCACGACTTCGGCGCCGCCGTACACCCGAAACAAATCAAGGCCGGCGAACGCGACGATCAGGGCAACCTCCGCGTCAACCCCCTCTGGACACCCCTCGCGGAATTCTCCCGCAACCACCTAGAAGCCACCCCCACCGGCGGGAAATGGCAGTACGCCGTAGCCGAAGACGGAACCGAATACCTCGGCAGCGAGGACGTCACCTCCATCATCCCACCCGATGAACTGCAGGAACTTTACAGCTGGGTCGCCGCCAAGAACCCAGACCTCACTTACGAACAGTTCCTCGACGCAATCTCCATGCACGGCCACCCCACCATCGTCGTCGGATTCGACCCGGCAACCGGCCAGACCATCGAAAAACCAGCACGTCTCAGCGGAGAACTCATCCGCGAACCAGACGGCACCTTCACGATCAACGACAAATCCGGCCGCTACATGAGCAAGAAGGTACGCGGCGAGCCCACCCTCGAAGAAATACAACGCTGGATCACCAACTTCGCCCAGCGCATGACCGACCACTTCGACATGCCCTTCACCACCCAGATCCTCAAACACGCCACCCCAGCACCGCCCCCCGTAACCACGGAGACACCCCTGGTGTCGGCGCCACCGGCACCGGCACCGCGGGAGATCCAGGCGCCACCGGGCTACCAGGCTCCCGCGGAAACGCAGGTACCCCCGGAATACCAGGCACCGCGAGGAGATCCAGCCCCCGCGGGCCCGGCAACCGAGAACCCGGACCTGATCACCGCGGTGACCGGCTACGCGCCCAGGGTCGACGCGCCCCCGGTGAGCGAACCGCGGCCCCCGCGTGGGGTCGAGGTCGACGTCCTGCGCTGGGTTCGGGAAGGACTAGAAGATGGCCCAGCCGGCCGGGGGCTCAGTGACGACCGCATCCTGGAGCTCTACCGGGGGCGGCAGACAGGGCCCATCGGCCGACGGATGGTCCCCCGCACCATCGCCGACGACGTGGTCCGGCTGCTGCAGACCGGGGACTGGGCCGGGAACCGCGCCGGCGCGGGCGAGCCCTCGCCACCCAGCGACCAGCCTTCCAGCGAGCCAGGGCCCTCGCACCAACCGGGCCCCAGCTCAGCCACCCCCCAGTCGCTGGATCAGATCCTCCTCACCCTGGACGTCCCGGAAGGCGTCCACGAGTTCTCCGGCGCCGATCTCTCCCCCGAGCAGCACACCGACTTCGCCGGGTTCGCCCATCAGGTAGCCACCGTGGTCATCGATCACGCGAACACCGACCAACCACCGCTCGTGCTCCACCTCGAAGGCGGCGACACCGCCGGGCCGGGCGGCGACGGGATCTTCCGCGCCTACCTCGACGGAAACCAGCGCTCCGACAGCGCCGCGGCGCTCCTCGCCCCCCTCATCACCACCCACCTCACCGCCGCCGGGCTACCCGCCGACCTCCTCACCATCAAGACCAGCAGCCGCGGGCCGTTCGCCACCACCGCACCGGGGCATCCCGCCAACGGGCAGGCATCCTCACCCTCCGCCGCGGAACAGCGCCAGGTCCTGGGCTGGCTCACCGAAGCCCCACCCCCAAGAACCACGGAAAGCACCGAAGGCTCCGAAGGCTCCAACAGCCCCACCAGCGCCCCTGCCTCGTACCCCGCCAGCGAGGCTGCCAGCGACCCCGCCACCGGATCCGAGGACGCCAGCGAGGCCGGACCGAGCAGCCTAGCGCGGTCGCAGTCCAGCCAGAACTCGACAAACAACTCCGAGCAGTCCGGTATCGAAGGCGTCCGCATCAACAACCGCGGATATCTCCTGGAACGGGTGACCCCCGGCGGCGGCACCTTCATCGACGCGCTCATCACCAGCGCACGCAACCAGGTCCCGGACGCCCCCCTCGGTCGCCTGACCGAGGGGATGACCCGAAGGACCCTGGCCGACTGGCTCACCGCGCCGGGACCCGACGGACGGCCGCGCTCACACACACTGGACGACCCGCGGGGCGGCTTCTACCAGAACGTCATCCGAGGACTGCTGCTCGACCTCGACACCGCGGACCTGACCACCATCCTCGGGCACCCCCCGAACAGCCAGGCCGAGACCGACCCGGCAGCCCTGCGAGAACTCGCCCGCACCGACCTCACCAGCGCCCCCTTCGGTCACACCTGGAGCCGACTACTCCAGATATCCCCCGCGCTGGACCCGTTCGGCGACCTCCGCGACACTGTCCAGGATTTTCGGGTCAGCGGTTTGGTGGAAGCCGCGATCCGGCTACCGGAGCTACGGAACACCCCCCTCTTCGGCCCGGTACCAGAAATCATCGCCCAGGCCCTCGGTATCGAAATCGTCGTGGTGCGGCAAAAACCCGACGGAGAAATCACCGCCGCAGCCCACAACCCATTCACCAGCCCGCAGCCAGACCGGACGCTGAGCCTCTTCGACAACGGAGACGGCAGCTACCAGGCGCTCGTGCCCGAATCGGCGGGCTCGTACTACGACGAACTGCGCGACCGAGTCCTCGACTGGCTCGGAGAAACCACAACACCCAGCGCCTCGGGAACCACCACACCGAACCCAGAACCCGCCGACCCCACAGCCGAACCAGCCACCGAACCCGGCCTCGGCCCCAGCCCCAGCCCCAGCCCCGGTCAGTCTGCGCCGCCCCTTCCCGAGACCGCGGCACCACTACTGATCGAACCCGCACCACCCCTCGCGGACGCACCACCAGCCCCAGCCCCCGAAACCCCCCAGCCACCCCGCACCCCCGACGAAACCGACACCGAACTCCTCCGCCTCGTACACATCGAGCTCCGCAACCGCCCAGCCCTACCAAACTTCACCGACCAGCAGATCCTCACCACCTACCACCTCCTCCGCGACCAGACCCAACACCGCAGAACACCCCTGCGCGAACTCGTCCTCCCCACCCTCACCAGACTCCTGGGCGCCCCCCGCCCCCACCTCGGCGGCGGCGCACCCGGCGACCACACCAACAACCGCCCAACCCGGGAACAATCCGACGCTCCCGCCGCCGAACAGCGCGCGGACACCCACATCACCATCGACGGCACCCGCTACCGGATACACCGCACCGCCCCGGGCCGCGACTCGTTCTTCGACGCCCTCACCACCGGCGCGCGCCTCCAGAACCCGAACAGCCCCCTCGGACGCCTCACGCCACAGGATGCCCAGAACGCCGTCACCGACTGGATGGAGGAACCAGAAAGTCATTCCGATCAGATACTGCAGATCGCGGACATCCCGGAGTCCACCACTCACCAAGGACTGGTGCGGCCCCTGATCCGCGGCCTCGACGCCCAGGCCCTGACGGACATTCTCCAGCGCCCCCCGGACAGCCCGCCCCTCGCCGACGACGCTCTCGTCGACGAACTCCTCGACCAGCTCGCCAACGAGCCGTTCGGGCCCACCTGGAACCGGCTACTCCAGGCCAGCCCCGCCCTCGACCTCCTCGGAGACGACCGCGGCTTCGTCCTCAACCGCCCGATGAGCGCCCTCATCACCGCCTCCATCCGCCACCCCCAGCTGGCACGGACATCTTTCTTCGTGCCGATCATAAATTTCGCCGCGCGGGCCCTCGGGGTCGAGCTCGTCATCACCGGCCCGGAACCTGACGGAATCCAGCGCACCTTCACCTTCAACGAACTAGTGTCCTGCGCCTGAAGTTTCAGGGTCTTCCTTTTCCTTGTTGTCGTTGCTGGTCGGCAGGGCGATCTTGTTGAGGTAGTCGGCGAGGGAGGTGAGGATCTCGTCGGCGGTCTTGGTCCAGGTGAAGGGCCGGGGGTCGCGGTTCCAGGTGTCGATCCAGGCGCGGATGTCGGCTTCGAGGGCCTGGACGGAGGTGTGGACACCGCGGCGGATGAGTTTGTCGGTGAGCAGGCCGAACCAGCGTTCGACCTGGTTGAGCCAGGACGAGCCGGTCGGTGTGAAGTGGACGTGGAAGCGGGGGTGGCGTTCCAGCCAGGTCCTGATCTCGGCGGTGTTGTGGGTGGCGTAGTTGTCGCAGACCAGGTGGACGTCGAGATCGACCGGGACGGCCTTGTCGATGCAGGTCAGGAAGCGGCGGTACTCGATCGCGCGGTGGCGGCGGTGGAGTTCGCTGATGACGGTGCCGTCGGCGATGTTGAAGGCGGCGAACAGGCTGGTGATACCCCGGCGCAGGTAGTCGTGGGTGCGTCGTTCGGGCATGCCGGGCATCATCGGGAGCACCGGTTGGG
This sequence comes from Parafrankia irregularis, assembly GCF_001536285.1. Taxonomy (NCBI): domain Bacteria; kingdom Bacillati; phylum Actinomycetota; class Actinomycetes; order Frankiales; family Frankiaceae; genus Parafrankia; species Parafrankia irregularis. The sequence continues at coordinate 384,275 of NZ_FAOZ01000006.1, forward strand.
AGCGGTCGAGGGCCTGGATCTGGCTTTTCTCATCCACGCAGAGCACGACCGCCTTCTCCGGCGGGTTGTGATACAGGCCGACGACGTCGACGACCTTCGCGACGAACTGCGGGTCGGTGGAGAGCTTGAAGCTGTCCTGCAGGTGCGGTTTGAGGTCGAACCGTCTCCAGATCCGCCCGATCGTCGAGGGTGACAGGCCGGTGCGTCTGGCCATCGATGCTCGGGACCAGTGCGTGTCCGCGCCGGGGGCGGATTCCAGGGTCGCGACGATGACGTCCTCGACCTGGTCGAGCAGGATCGAGGGTGGCCGGCCGGTCCGCGGCTCGTCGGACAGGCCGGGGAGACGCTGCTCGGTGAACCGGGTCCGCCAGCGCAGCACGGTCGACTCGTCGACACCGAGTTCGTCGGCGACCCGCCGGTCGGTTCCTCCCTCGGCGCAGCGCAGCACGATCCGTGCCCGCAGCGCGAGGAACTGCGCGGTCTTCGCCCTGCGCGTCAGCCGCTCGAGCTCGACACGCTCGGCCTCGGACAGCACAAGCTCGGTGGCCTTTGAACGGCCGGACGGGGCGGCGTCGTCCAGGCCGGCCAGCCGGTCGCGGGCGAACGACCGCCGCCACCGGCCCGCTGTCCGCAACGACACCCCGACCGCCGCGGCGACCTGCACGTTCGACAGGCCCTCCGCTGCTGCCAGCACGATCCGAGCCCGCTCGGCCGCACGGCGGTCGACATCCTCGACCCGCCGGTCCAGCTCGACACGCTCATCCTCGGACAGCACGATCGGTACGGCGGCAGGGCCAGAATGCGCCATACCAGACAGGGTACTATTCACCTGCGAAACTTCAGGCGCAGGACACTAGAAACACCACAGCCAAACCGGACTATTCATCTCTTCCACCTGGGGGAGGGCCACTTTCAGGCACTGACCGAAGAATCCATCGACAACCCGACGCCACGCACCGCACCGCCGATCACCGAACCGGTCGCGGACACCCACATCACCGTCGACGGCAGCCGCTACCGGATACACCGCACGCCACCGGGCCGCGGTTCCTTCTTCGACGCGCTCACCACCAGCGCGCGCCTCCAGAACCCGAACAGCCCGCTCGGCCGGCTCACCCCACAGGACATCCAGAACGTCACCATCGCCTGGCTGCACAACGTGGGGAACATGGGGCCGGTCGCGTTCCGGGCATTGGACCTCCCGCGAGGCTTCACCTATTTGAACACCTTGCAGGCCTTGATCGAAGGCCTCGACACCCAGGCCCTGAACACCATCCTCCAGCGCCCCCCGAACAGCCCGCCTCTCACCGACAACGACCTCGTCAACGAACTCGTCACCCACCTCATCAACCAGCCGTTCGGCCCCGCCTGGAACCGGCTGCTCCAGGCGACCCCCGCCCTCGACCCCCTCGGCGACCTCCGCGGCCTGGTACAGAACCTCCCGCTCAGCGGGCTCGTAATGGCCGCTATCCGCGCTCCGGAAATGGCGCGGACAGCGTTCTTCGCACCGGTTCCCGTCATCGTCGCCCAGGCGCTCGGGATCGAACTCGCCATCACCGATCCGGGCACCGGCGCCGACCAGATCACCGGCACTTTCAATCCCCTGGGCCCAGCCCGGCAGGACCGCAGAATCCACCTGCTCCAAAACAGCACAGAACACTACGACATACTCATCCCCGACCCCGCCACGGACGCCGCGAACAGCGCGTACAGCGACGATGGGGCGCCGGAAGCCGAACAGTCCGGCCAGCGCCAGCCAGAAAGCTCAGTCCAGCGAAACGAGAACCCACCGCCCCAGCCTGCACCGTCACCCGTACACCAGAACAACGGCGACACCGGCGACGAACGGCGCCAGGTCCTCGGCTGGCTCACCGAGAACCAACCCGTCGACAACCTCGGCCCCGCGCGGCGGCTCCACCTCGCCAACACCTTCTACGAAAACCTCGCAGCAGCGCCGCCGAACACCGCGAACACACCCGTGCCGGACATCACCCAGCCCGAGCGGAACCCGCCGAACATTCCCGTCCGGCAGCCCGAAAGACCCGCACCCGTACCCGCGCCGCCAGACACGAGACTCGCTGTTTCCCGACGCCTGACCATTAACGGTCACCGATTCCGGATAAATCGGACAGCCCCAGGCGACGAATCATTCGTCGACGCACTGCTCGGCAGCACCCCCAGCCAGTTCCCGAACAGCAATTTCAACGATATTACCAACGCCAGCTTCTGGAACACCCTGGCCAACTGGCTCGCATCACCGCAGGGAGCGGCGCGGTCCGGGCTGAACGACCCGTCCAGCGCCTTCTACCAGGAAATCGTCAGATATCTCACGGGCGCTCTCGACGGAAACCGGGTGGCAAGCCTCGCGGACTCCCTCGGCATAATGGCGAGTTCCAGCGAGGATATCGCTCGGATCTTGATTCGCGACGAGCCGTTTGGCGACGCGTGGAACCTGCTTGTTCAGCTGCATCCCCTGCTGAACTCCGCGAGCGGCGACCGCGGACCAGCCAACTTTCGCATCAGCGATTTCGTCACCTGGGCGATCCGCACACCGGAGATGCGGGGCACCGCACTCGTCCGCGAGATCGTCCCCTGGCTCACAGCCGAGGCACTCGGGGTCAACCTCGCGCTCGTCACGCCCGCGGCCGGCGGCCCCACCATCACCACCATCACCAGTGGATCCAACCAGCCTCGGCCACGAACACCCCTGTTCCTCCTCCGCGGTGACGACGGCCATTACGACGCACTCGTCCACGAGCCCACACGCCGCACGGAGACGAACAACACCGCCCTGCGGGACCGGATCCGCACCTGGCTCGAAGGCGTCGAGGCCGCCACCTCCCAGCCCGTCACGTCCCAGCCCGTCACATCCCGGCCCGACGCGGTCCCTGAGATCGAACCAGCACCACCTCTGCCAGATCCGTCCCCCACGCCACACACCGTCCTCCAGCAGCCCCTCACCCCCACCGAGGCCGAAACCGAACTCCTCGGCCGGATACGCCCGCGCCTCGCCGACCTCCCGGCCGGCCAGAACATCACCGAGCAGCAGATCCTCACCACCTACCGCACCCTGCGGCAGCAACACGACTTCCCCCTCAGCCGCGGCTATGACGACTACGTGCTGGCCACCCTGCTCGGCGGCCCACCCCCAGGCACCCGCGCCGGAGCGCCCGGCGACCACAGCGTCAGCCGCCCGCCCTGGGAAGCCTCCATCTACGAGTCCTCCGACGGCTCGTCATCACCCGCGCCGGGGCACAGATACGACCACGTCACCGTGCACGGCAGCGGATACCAGATCGAACGCACAGCCCCGGACGGCGACTCCTTCATCAACGCACTGGTCGCCAGCGCGCGCAGCCAGCGGCCCGGGCGGTTCGGCTCGACGACAGACAGGGACGTCAGGCTTCTCATCGCCGGCTGGCTGGCGGGCCCTGAGGGCGCCACGGCCCGGCTCGTCCTCGACAACCCGGAGCACTTCCGCCACCACTTCTTCCTCAAGAATCTGCTGGCCGATCTCGATCGCGCCGGCCTGGCGGCGGTGCTGGGCGAGCCACCGGACGGTCAGGCCGATGAGGACTCCCTCTTCGACCGCGCCATCACCGAACTCACCAACGAGCCCGCCGGCGCCGCCTGGAACCGGCTACTGCAGGTGTCTCCCGCGCTGGCACCGGTAGGTGACCGCACCACCCTGGAGAACGCTCGGATCAGCGATCTCGTCGCGCTGGCGATTCAGACGCCCGGAATGGGGGAAACACCGTTCTTCGAGAGAGTTCCCGCAATCACGGCACAGGCACTCGGAATCACGCTGACGGTCACCGGTCTCTCGTTCACCGGAGGTATGACCACCAGGAGCCTCCGCGGCCTTGAGGATTTCGGGGCAGACACACCAGCACCAGACGGGCCAGCGCCGGACGACGCGATTCACGTTTTCCGGCACTTCGGCCACTACGACGCGCTCATCCACGAGTCCGCCGCCAGCCCGGCCGCGGCGGAGACACCGGCCGGCGACGACAGACCACCGAGTACGACGTCGGCACGGCCCGAAGAAGCACAGCCCAAAACGAGTCGGCCCGAGGAGAGTCCACCGGGCGAATCCAACCGGGCCGAAAACCCGGCGCCCTGGCCCGCGCCACCAGTCGTGGAGCCGGCCGGAAACGATCACGTGCTCCTGGACGGCCACCGATACCAGCGGCAACGCCCGGCCTCGGGTGGCGGTTCCTTCCTGGACGCACTGATCACCAGCGCGGGCAGCCTGTTCCCGCCCCTCCCACTCGGCCGTATGACAAACGAGGATGTCCGGCTGGACCTGGTCGAATGGCTCACGGAACCACGGCCCACATCAGGCGGGACGCCGATCTCCGACACGCTGAACGACCCACGCGACAGCATCCACCAGGACATCGTCCGGTATCTGGTGCAGAGCCTCGACATCACCGGCCTGCGCGGCGTCCTCGGACCTCAGCACACCGACAACACCGACCTGGCGAACCTTCAGAACATCGCTGTTTCCGAGTTCCTCGGCAACCCGTTCGGCGAGGCGTGGACGCGGCTGATCCAGACAACCCCCGTTCTGGACTTCCTGGGCGATGCCCGCGCCAAAATGCCGGACCTCCGGATCGCCACACTCGTGGCACTGGCGGCCTACGACCCGACGCTGCGGCAGACACCGCTGTTCACACCGATCCCCGTACTCGCGGCCCAGATGTACGGTGCCAACGTCGTCCTCATCGAGCCGGCGCCGGGCGCGGGCCTGACCGCGTCCACGCTCACCGGCCCCGGCGGACCGCAGCCAGGCCCGACCCTGCACGTCTACCGAGGCGGGAACGGCGCCTACGAGGCACTCGTCCCAGCGCCCGTCGGCGGGACCACCGAGGAACCCGCGCCGGTGTCACCCGTCGCGACGCAAACCGGCGACGACAGCGTGCTCGTGGACGGCCGCGAGTTCCGCCTGGAGCGGGCGGCGCCGGGCGGGCAGGCCTTCGTCGAAACGCTGCTCACCAGCGCGCGCGGCCAGCTCCCGAACTCCCCGCTCAGCCGCCTGACACCCGAGGACGCCCAACGCGCCCTGGCCGACTGGTTCGACGCGACGGGCCCCGACGGGGCACCGAACTCCACCATGCTGGACGACCCGGAGAGCGGCGCTTTTCTGGACATCATCCGACAGCTGATCGCGGGCCTCGACACCGCGGCCCTCAGCACCGTCCTCGGACGCCCTGCGGACAGCCAGGGCTATCCGGGGATCGGGCGGGAGATCGCCGCCGCGGAGCTCATCAACGAGCTCATCGACGTCCCGTTCGGAGACGCCTGGAACCGGCTGCTCGAGAACTCCCCGGCGCTGGCCCACGTCGGCCCGCTCCACGATCTCGTCGGCGACGTGCGGAGCCCGCGGATCAGCCATCTCGTGGCGGCCGCCATCCACCAGCCACAGCTGTCACGGACGCCGTTCGTCGACCCGGCACCCGCGATCGCGGCCCGCGCGCTCGGCGTCGATCTCACCGTCGTCACGCCGGAACCCGGCGACGGGCTGACCATCTCCGCCTACAACGGGACCAACCAGCCGCAACCGGATCAGTCGATCTTCCTCTACTCCGACGGCGAGAACGGCTACGCCGCGCTTGTCCACAGCGGCCACAGCGACCACAACAGGCACGGCGACCACGGGAACCGGGGAGACCACGGCGACCTCCAGCGCCTCGATGGACCACCAGCCGGCGACGCCCCGAACCTCGTCACCGCCCCCCAGGCCCAGCCAGCTCCCCAGCCCGAGCCCGCGCCACCCCTTCCCCAGCCCGCGCCACTCCTTCCCGAGACCGCGGCACCACTGCCCGAAACAGCGGCACCACTGCTGATCGAACCCGCACCACCCCTCACGGACGCACCACCAGCCCCAGCCCCCGAAACCCCCCAGCCACCCCGCACCCCCGACGAGAACGACACCGAACTCCTCCGCCTCGTACACATCGAGCTCCGCAACCGCCCAGCCCTACCAAACTTCACCGACCAGCAAATCCTCACCACCTACCACCTCCTCCGCGACCAGACCCAACACCGCAGAACACCCCTGCGCGAACTCGTCCTCCCCACCCTCGCCAAACTCCTGGGCGCCCCCCGCCCCCACCTCGGCGGCGGCGCACCCGGCGACCACACCGACAACCACCCAGCCCGGGAACAGATCCACTTCACCCTCGACCTCGACGAAGGCGTCCTCGACTTCACCTTCGCCGACCTCACCCCCCACCAGCGAACCCAGTTCATCACCATCGCCGACCAGGTCGCCGCCGAGGTCATCGACCGAGCAGGCACCGACCGGTCACCCTGGATCTTCCATCTCGAAGGCGGCGCCAGTGGGGTGCCCTTCCTGCCCGGCCGGGCTGTCAGCAGCGGCCAACAGCGCGCGGAAGCCGCGGCCCGAATCCTCACCAACCTCATCGCCGCCCGCCTCCTTGATGCCGACATGTCTCCCGACCTGGTCACCGTCCACACCAGCAGCCGTGGCGCGCAGCCCACCGGCGCACCGCCCACGCACCCCGCGCACAGCGATCCAGCCATCACCCCCGCCGCGCAGCGGCGCCAGGTGCTCGGCTGGCTCACCGAAGCCGCCGTGCCCCTGTCCACCGCCTCGCCGCACACCGCGCCGCCAGACACCCTCCCGCGCGCCGACGCCCCGCGCGCGGACAGCCCGCCGCCAGCGCCTCACACACCGGGGGCGCAGGCGCCGACATCGCAGGTACCGGTTGTGGAGCAGGCCGGCGCCGACGGCGTGATCATCGATGGTCGCGGCTACCAGGTGGAACCGAAGGCTCCTGGCGCCGACAGCTTCATCGACGCGTTGATCACGAGCCTGGGCAGCCAGTTCCCGAACGCTCCGATCGGCGCGGCGAGCAACGCGGCCGTCCGGGACGCCCTGGTCGAATGGTTCACGGGACCCAGCGCAGTCACGGCACGTCGCGCGCTGGACGACCCGCGGACCGCCACCCACCGGCACCTCGTTCAGGAGCTGGTGGCCGGCCTCGGCGCCGAGCACCTGCGGCTGGTCCTCGGCCACCCGGTCAACGAGACCGATCCGGCGGCCCTGCAAAGGCTTGTCGTCGCCGAGCTCGTCAAGGCTCCCTACGGCGCGGCGTGGCGCAACCTTCTCGCGCAGTCCCCCGCCCTGTCACCGCTGGGCGGCCACGGCGCGTTGGACGACTTCCGGATGAGCGACCTCGTCGCGGGGGCCATCGCCGATCCGCGGCTGTCGCTCACGCCGCTGTTCGATCAGGTCCCCGAGATCGCGGCGCGGGCACTCAACCTCACGCTGACCCGCGTCCGGCCGGTGGCCGGCGGCGGGCTGGCGAGCGTCACGATCGACGCGCCTGGCGGGCCGCGGCCAGGGCGGGCGCTGCACCTGTTCCACGAAGGCGCCGACCACTACGGCGCGCTCGTCCACGCACCGGCGGATCCGGACACCACGCGGACGCCACCCCGGCAACCGTCCCCCGCCCCGCGGACGGCGGAGCCCAGCTCGCCCAGCGCCCCCAGCCAGACCACCGTGGACGGCGAGGCCCGTCGGCGCGCCGACGACGCGGTCATCAAGCTGCCCGGCGGCCTGGCCCTGCCGGAACCCGGCGGCCGCGGGCCGTTCCCCCGCCGTGGCGGCCCTCCCATCCGCGCGGACCGGTTCGAGATCCACGACGCCGGCCTCCAGCAGGTCTCCGGCCAGACGGTGGTCGTCGTCAACCGGTCCGACGGGACGCCCCGCCACCTCGACGCCACCGCCGTCCCGGGCTTCCTTCGCGCGAACGGCTGGCAGCCGGGCAAACCGCTGGTGATCGCCGACGACAGCCTGAACACCTACGCGAAGGCCTTCTGGGCCGAGGTCGGAGCCGCCGCCGGCGTGCCGGTCTTCGCGCCGCCCGCCGGCGCGAAGCTGGGCGCGGGCGACATCAACGGCCTGGCGTACCTGGTGCCCACCGACGCGGCGCCCCGTCCGCGCTGGGACATGCTGCACAGCCCGGACGGCTCCCCGCCACCACTGGTCACAGACCCCCTCGGGAGGCTGTGGCGGCCGGACGGCCCCAGCTGGTACCAGCTGGCCTCCTTCGGCCTGGCCTCGCCCGGCCAGGCGCGGCTCGACCGCCCGCTCCAGGACGCGAACCTGCCCTATCCGGCGTCGGTCTTCGTGCTGGACCTTCCCGTACTGCCCGACGGCCGGCTCGGCGTCGTCTTTCCCGACGGCGGCGTCCGCCCGCTGCTGCCGAATCTGACCGCCGAGCTGGCCAGCCAGATCCGCGGCACACCGGCACGGTGGGACAACGAACCCACGGGGCCCGCGGACCCGGCCCGCGTCACAGACCCGGCAGGCACGACGAGCGAGGCGGACGCGGCGGCGCGGGGCGTCGGGGCCCCGAAGATCGAGGTGGTGATGCTGTGGTCGACGCCCCCGAAGCCGCCCGAGGAGACGAGCATGGCGGCCAAGGCTGTCGACTGGGCGCGGCAGCACTGGTCATCGAGGGCCGCGCGGGAACAGGCCGCGCGGGAGCAGGCCGCCAGGCAGGCGGTCGCCGCCTTCACGAGCGATGTGGAGACACTCGCGGAAGCACTCGGGCTCCCGGTGATCAGGATCGCTCCTGGAGCCGATCCCTTCTCCTATCGCTACGTTCCCGGCTCCGACGCGAACGTCGACAACCTCGCCCTTCTCACCGCGCCCGGCGCCACGGACGGCGAGCTCGTTCTCGTCACACCGGGCACCGCGAACGAGCTCCCCACCTACGTACAGGTAGACCAGAACGGCCTCCTGACCGAGGTGACAAGGACCGTCAAGAACGGGCCGGGCGCCTACAACAACGGCTCCTACATGTTCGGGACGCGCGCGAACTCGAACTCAGCACTCGATGAGATCATGGCGTGGAACGGCCCGCTCGACTGGCCCGCCGATCTCCCGGTGATCGTCGTCCACCTCGACGACGAGGGGCGGCTGTCCTGGCGGATCGACAGCTCCGCCCCGCTCTCCGTTCCGGAGATCGTGGCTGTGCTACAGGCCGATGCCGACGTTCAGGCCGGGCTTCGGCAGCTCCCCGGCGCCCAGCCGCCCGCCGCCGAGCCGGCCGCTGGCCCGACGCCGAAGGCAAAGCCGACGCATCCGTACCGGCTGATCGCCTCCCGCGCCTTCCCGGGGGCAAAGTGGTACATCCTGGAGGACATCGCCCGCCAGATCTCGGAGGCGTTCGACGGCCTGCCGATCTATGTGGGCCACCGGGCCAGCCCAGCGCCCGACCTGTCGGACATCCGGGCCGAGGTCTGGGCCCCTGTGGTCGCCCCGCGGCCCGGGACGACACCGCGGATCGACCATGTTCCCGACAGCCTGACGGGCCAGCTGGTTCCCATCGGCAGCGGTTTCGACGCCTACAACCGCCTGGACTACAGCCTGTGGAACTCCCTCGGCTCGCCGATCTCCGATGTGCTTTTCGAGACCCACTCCGACGAGCACGGTGTGTACGCCCTGAACCTGGCCCCGGCGGGACCCGACCAGAGTGACATCCGGTGGGTACCGGAACGGGTTCCCGGGGTCTTCCAGGTAGCCGTCAGGGGCGGGCTGGGCACGGCGACAGTTCAGCTGGACAACGACAAGGTCGGCACCGCCAAGATCCCCCCGGCCGCGCTGGCCGCCATCATCAGGCGGAACATGCCGACCACCCCGGGCGCCCCGGGCGCCGTCGCGCTCGTGACACCGCAGCCACTGTTGCCGGAGGATCTCGACCCGGCCACGTTCCCGGTGATGCTGGCCACGGAACTCGACCTGCCCGTCCATTTCAGACCGGTCGACCGGCCTCACGACGACGGCAGGCCCGCCACGCCGACGCCGGTCGGGCAATGGCCCCTGGTCGCCCCGCTGCCTCGCCAGCAGACCATTCTCGGCAACGGCGGCCGGCCGATCGCTTTGAATCTGACCGCCGCCCGCGGCGTGAATCCACTCGCCCAGGCGCCCACCAGGATCAGAACAGCCGTCCGCAACGGCGTTTATGTGGTCATCGTCGACAGTTTTCCGGACGGCCGGATGGCGCTCTCCGTCAACAACACCCCGGTGCCCACGTCTCCGCTCGTCATCGCCCGGCTCATCGTCGCGAACACCAGCCGGCCCCAGAACCAGGGAATCGACCTGGCCGACATCGAGTTCTGGGTCAGGCCGCCGGAGAAAAATCCGTCCGGCGGCAACGCCAAAGCCGGCTATCAGGAGCGGATCACCCGTTTCGAGGACGAGGTCCGAGACCTTCTGGAGGGTGCCGAGAGCACCCGGCAGCTCGCCGAGCCCGAACCCGCCTACCCGGGCCCGGGGAGCCTGATCACCCTGAACGACGGCACCGCGGCCAGGACGGTCCACCTCGGATCCACGATTCCGAACGACGTCGACGAGCTCCTCGCCGCCATCATCGCCAGCGCCGCCGCCCAGCACCCCACGAGTGCCTTCACCCAGCTGTTCGAGAACCTCACCGTCGCCCCCACCCTGCTGCTCTCCGGGCTTCGCTCCGGCCTCGCCGACCTCTACCAACAGCACCTCGGCACGCTCGCGCACTCCGGCGAGGGCGAGCCGACCGCCCAGCTCGACATCATCAGCGAAGCGGACGACCTGCGGAACGCCGCCCACACCACCACCGCGACCCCTGCCACGGCCGCCCCCGCTGCCACCACTGCTGCTGCCACCACTGCTGCTGCCACCACTCAGGCCGGCAGCGGCCTGCCGCGTCTCCTCGCCGACCTGCTCGGCGTGCGGCTTGAGATCCACACGCCTACCAGCGTCACCGCTCCCACCATCACCGGCGGGCTGGAGAACAGACCCAGCCAGCCAGGGGCGTCGACACCCGCCTTCGACCTTCCCACCGTCGCCGTCTTCGAGGACGACGCCGCCCAGAACGGCGACGTCCGTTTCTATGCCCTCCAGCCCATCGGCGCGGAGAACCCGCTGCCGAGACTGCGCGACGACCTACCCGTCAGTTACGACGAGACCTTCGAGAACGCGGCGCTGGAAAACAGCCTCCGCCTGCTTCGTGACCGCGTCAACGAACGCTTTCCCGACCTCATCCCCGCGACCGCGACTGCTCCCGAATCCACTCCCGAGCCCTCACCGGCTCCCGCACGGATGCCTTCGCCGCCGCCGCGACCCACGCCACCCAGCATCGCTGTCACACCGCCGGCGGACGACCCGGACGCGATCACCGTGGCACCGGCGGGGCAGGCCCAGCCGTTCGCCCCGTTCACCCTGACCACCCATCAGGAGGATGTGCTCAAACGGGTGCGCGCGAGGCTCGACCGTCACCCGGCGCGGCCCGAGATCTCCGACGAAAGAATCATCAGCGAATACCAGAATCTGCTCGACAGCCCCGACAGCCCCCTGTACCACCGGCGCCCGGCCGTGGCCTATGCCACGCTCCTCGAGGAAATCCTGCTCCACGGGCGGCCCGGCGGCCTGATCGGCTTCGGCCCCGGCGACCCCGCCGACGGGCACCTCCCCGCCGACCCGACAGCACCCGGCCAGAGTTCACGGGATGGCACCGGCCAGCGAACCGGCCCGCCGCCGCTGCCCGCGCCACCGGCCGTGATCTGGGCCGGAAACGACCAGGTCATCGTGGATGGCCGCAGCCATCGCGTCGACCGCGTGAACCCCGGCGGCGACTTCCTCACGGCGCTGATCACCAGCGCGGGCAGCCAGCTCGGCCAGCTTCCGAACAACCCGCTGAGCCAGACAACCGCGAACAGCCTGCCGGCGGACGTGGCTGACTGGCTCACATCGAGCGATCTCGGTAGCGCGGCCCGGGCCAGGCTGAACGACCCGGCCAGCGGCGAGTACCAGGATCTTCTCGACGCGCTCCTGGCCGGCCTCGGCGAGCTGTACGACGGAGTTCCCGTGGCCTCCCCGCTAGGCACCGTCAAGCGCGAACGCAGCTATGAGCCATCCGGTGAGGCGTGGGAGAACCTGCTCCAGCTTTCCCCCGTGCTGGCCCCCCTCCGCGCCCAGGGGAGTATCGCCGGCTCCCAGATGAGCGACCTGGTCGCGATGTCGATCAGCGCACCGGACATGTGGCGCACACCGTTCGTCGCCCTGCTGCCCGAGCTCACGGCGCAGGCTTTCGGCATCGATCTCACCCTGATCAGAGCGGCGGGTGACGGTGGGGAGCCGGTCACCTATCACGGTCTCGGCTCATCAGGGCCCCGCCCGAAGGTGAATCTGTTCCACAACGGCGTCGACCGCTACGAGGCGCTCGTCCACACACCTGTGGAGAGGGTGGGTGACCGCCACCTTCTCGTCGACGGCACCAGATACCAGACAGAGCCCACCGCGCCGGGGAGCGATTCCCTCATCAGCGCGCTGAACACCGGAATCCAGCAGGACCCGCGGCTGCGGAGCGTCGGGGTGACGTCGGAGGCCGACGTCCGCGCCCGCATCGCCGACTGGCTGGCGGGCGGTGACGGGGAGTCGTTCCGGCGCAGGCTGGACGATCCCCGGCACCCGTCCTACCAGACCATCGTCGTGGGGCTGCTGGAGAACCTCTCGGCGGCGAGCCTGAGAACCGTCCTCGACCTTCCGCCGGGCACTCGGGCCGATCCGGCCGATCTCCGAGGCCAGCTCTTCGGAGTGCTCGCCGGCGAACCGTTCGGCGACGCGTGGAACCGGCTGCTCCAGGTATCCCCCGACCTGGGCCCCCTGAACGACACGGGCGGCCCCGACGGCCTCGCGGGTCGCCGCATGAGCGACCTCGTCGCGATGGCGATCCGTACCCCGGGAATGGGAGGCACACCGTTCTTCTTCCTGGTGACCACGCTGGCGGCAAGGGCGCTCGACATCGATCTCACCGTCCTCGAACCGGACGACGACGGCCTCGGAACCGCCACCTTCCGGGGACACGGCACCACCCAGCCGCGCCGGACGCTACAGCTGTACTCCAACGGACCAAACACCTTCCACATCCTGGCCCCCAGCCCACTGCCGGACGCGGCGCCCACAGGCCATGCCGGCGTGCGGGCCCGCCCCGACCAGCGCACGATCTTCACCGCGGACACCGCCGAGCTCGCCGCCAGGATCACGCCCCTCCCCGATGTGACCGCGGTGTTCCTGCCGCGGGCCGCGGATGGCCGCCTCGCCCTGCCCACCCCGGCCGGCACGGCCAGCCCCGGCGGCACGGCCACCATCGGCCTCAGCGAGGGCACGCTGCGCGAACTGCTCACCGCGGCCGGCTGGCGCGGCGGCCCGGTGCAGTTCTGGGTCGCGCCGGAACCGGGCGGCGCCGACCCGGCCCGGCTGGCGGCGCTGGAGAACCAGCTGGCCTCGTTCTCCGAGGCACTGCGCACCGAGATCTGGGCGCCGCACCCCGGTGCCCAGCCACAGGTGACGAACGGCGCTTTCCGCGCCGTTGGAAGCGGCACCAGTTGGCTTTCCCATCAGCCGAAGCCCGCGCCCCGCGGCGGCGACCCCCTGGTCACCCCGCCCACCTGGCTGAAGCCCGCCCCGAGCGGCCGGCTGAAGCCCTCCATCGGCGGGCCGGTGGTCTGGCCCGGCGGCATGGCCGTGATGACGCTGGAAACCTACCTGGCCGCGCTGCCCGGCCTGCGGCTGATGGCACAGCGGCAGGATCCCGACTTCTTCGAGGTCATCCTGCCCGACGGGCCCAGAGGTGCCGGCGCGCTCTCCGCCAGCGGAAGGCTCGTGCCGATCACGGCGAGCATCCGCGAGACCCTGATCAGAGGCGGCTGGCTGCCGAGCGCGGCGACGGGCGCCACCGAGGACCTGCGGATCTGGACGGGCCGGAACCTCGGCGACGCCGAATCCGTCCTGGCGGAGCTGGCGCGCGCCGACGAGATCGAGATCCTCGTCCCGACCTTCGGCAGCCACTCCCCCTTCCACTCCTCCGACGGCCCACCGGCCGGCACCAGCCAGCTGCGTCTCACCGGCACCGAGGGAAACCCGGGCACCTGGCGGGCCCTCGGCCGCCCCGGCGACCTCGGCGCCAGCAGGTGGGAGTCCCGCGACGGCGAGCCGTACCGACGCCGCGACGACGCTGTCGCCGACCTCCCCGGCGGGCTGACCATGATCCGGCCGGGCGGGCGCGGACAGTTCCCCCTCGCCGAGGACGTCCCCACCCGCACGGACCGCTTCGAGATCCGCGACGCCGTCCTCGGAGTGAGCTCCGGCCGGACGACGCTCGTCGTCGGCCGCTTCGACGGGACGTCCCGCCACCTGCGTGCCGCCGACGTGCCGGCCTTCCTCGCCGAACACGGCTGGAACGGCAGGCGGCCGCTGGTCATCGCCAGCGGCGACCTCACCACCCAGGCGAGGAACTTCTGGGAGCAGGTCGGCAAGGCCGCCCACGTACACGTTTTCGCGCCACCCGCGGGGACCGGGGTGGGGCCGCGATCCCTCGCCGGCGACTCCTATCTCTGGCCCAGCGTCGCGAACCCAGGGCCACGCTGGGAGACGCTGCACAGCCCGGTGGGTGAACCACCACCACTGATCACGGACACCCTCGGGCGCCTGTGGCCGCCGAACACACCCGTCTGGTACCGGATGTCCGCCGCGGGCCTCGCCTCACCCACGGGCCCGAGTAGCGAGCTCACGCTTTCACCCGAGGACCTTCCGTACCCGGACGCAGTCCTCGCCCTGAAACTCCCGGTACTTTCCGACGGCCACCTCGGCCTCACCTACCCTGACGGCGGGGTCCACCCGCTGGACCTCCCGGCGCTGCCTGACAGTGACCCGGCCCCCACGGCCGGCCCGCTCGGCCGGTCCCGCACCGCCCAGCTGCTCGCCCAGATCCGTCAGCTGCCGGGAACTTTCGGGGCGGTGGTGCTGTGGTCGCAGCCACCACCGGACGGCGACCAGAACCCCGGCGATCCCGCCACCATCACCTTCAACATCGACGTCGAAGGGCTCGCGGAGGAGCTCGGCGTACCGGTGATCCGCATCGCCGCGGGTGCCGACCCGTTCGCCTCCGGCCGTGTGCCGGGTTCCCCGCCGCCGACGACCGGTGCGGCCGGCCAGCAGCCGCGGAAGCCGGAGATCCAGGTGGTCACCCCACGCGGCCAGCAGGATTCCCCGGCCTATATCCAGCTGGGCCCGGACGGCCGGCTGCGGACCTACGACCAGTTCGAGGCCCACGATCCGGTACACGCCTATGACAACGGCTCCTACATGTTCGGCAGACCCGCTCAGACCGGGGGCGTGCGCACCGAGCTGGGCAACTGGGACGCCGCGCTCAACGGGCTGGAGAACTCCCTCCCCGTCATCGCCGTGCACACCGACCGCCAGGGACGCCCCTCCTGGTCCCACAACAGGTACATCCCGATCAGCGCTCGGGAGATCGTCAGCGTGCTTCGCTCCGAGACGCGGGAGCCAGGGGCGGCGCTGAGACCTCACCGCCTGATCACCACCGATCCGGAGGCGCCGCTGACCTATCTGCGAAGTCTCGCCCAGGAGATCTCGACTCAGCTCGGCGGCCTACCGATCTACCT
This sequence comes from Parafrankia irregularis, assembly GCF_001536285.1. NCBI lineage: Bacteria > Bacillati > Actinomycetota > Actinomycetes > Frankiales > Frankiaceae > Parafrankia > Parafrankia irregularis. The sequence continues at coordinate 399,755 of NZ_FAOZ01000006.1, forward strand.
GGGCGACCGGCCACGCCGGCTGCCCGCGCTGAACGACATCCAGGCCGACGACTGGATCCCCGTGCCCGCCCCGCCCCTCACGGACACCGACGCGTACCCGCTGGCCGAACTGCGCGACCTCGAGCTCGATGTGCTGACGGCGCCGACCGCGCCACCCGCCGCCCCGACCGGCACCGGCACGGACACGGACCCGAACCCGCTGGCCGAACTGCGCGACCTCGAGCTCGATGTCCTGGCACCCCCGACCGCGGCACCCCCCATCACCACGACTCGGATCGACCACGTACGTGACAGCGCGACCGGCCAGCTCGTGCCCTTCGACCACCCCTTCGACCAGACGGGCGACTCCGACTACCTACAGTGGTACCTGATCAACCCGCCGCTCTCCCAGGTGCTGGTGGCTGTCCACTCCGACGGGCAGGGCCCCTACGCCATCGACCTGGCCGGCCCGCTCCTCGACGACCGCGACACGCCGCGCGCGCCCGAGCGGGTGCCCGGGGTCTTCCAGGTCATCGTGCAGGGCGGGCTCGACTCCGTGACCGTCCAACTGGACGGCCTCGCGGACCCGGTCAGGATTCCACCGGCGGCCCTGGCGACCGTCATCCGGCGGTACCTGCCCCCCGCCCCCACCCCCGCCGCCACCGCGCCGGCCATCGCCCTGGTCACACCGCGAGCGATCACGAGGACACTTCTCCACCCGGCCGCCATCCCGGTGATGCTGACCGCGGACCTCAACCTGCCCGTCCTCGTCCAGGAGACCGAGAACTCACCGATCGCGCAGTGGTTCCGGACAGACCCCGCGAAACATCCAGCGCCGGTCTCCGTACTCCACTGGAGCTTCACCGACAACGAAAACGGATCGACCGCCATCAACCTGGCCGGCCCCACCAGCCCGAGCGCGCTCACGCACGCTCCCGCGCACATCATCGCGGCCGCCAACGCCGGCGCCCGGGTGGTCATCGTGGGAAGTTCCTCCGACGGCCGGATGTCGGTCCACCTCGGCAGCGCCCACAGATCCTTCCAGCCGCACGCGCTCGCACACCTCGTCACAGCCGTCAACAACCACATCAATGATTCCGGCGACCCGTCACGAAAGATAGCCCCGAAGGCCGGAACAACGAATATCGAGGACGCGTCAGAGCACATCGCATTCTGGGTGCTGAATCCGGGGGACACCTATCAGGGAAGCCTCCCCGACCCGGGCTACAACGAACGGATCACCCGATTCGAGCGGGAGGTCCGCGAGCAGATCGGGCTCATCGAGCTCACCGCGCAGCCGGCGCTGCCGGAAGTCACCTACCCGGGAGCGGGCAGCGTCATCACGCTGAACGACGGGACCGAAGCGAGAACGGTCCACCTCGGCGGCACCATCACCAACGAGGTGGACGGGCTCCTCGCCGCCCTCATCGCCAGCGCCGCCGCGCAGCACCCCGACACCCACTTCCCCCAGATCCTCGACAACCTCGCCATCGCCCCCAGCCACCACCTCACCGGCCTGCGCAACCACCTCGCCGACCTCCACGACAACCACCTCGCCACCCTCACCGGCCAGACCGAACAGAGCAGCCAGACCAGCACCGACATCCCCCGCCTGCTCGCCGACCTCCTCGGCATCCGCATCACCATCCACACTCCCACCGCCAGCCGCACCATCACCGGCAGGCTCGACTTCCAGCCCACTCCCACTCCAGAAAGCCCGACGAACCCGGCCAACGGCCTCCCCACCGTCGCCATCTTCGAAGACCCCAGCCCCAGGCCCGGCGACGTCCGCTACCACGCCCTCCAACCCACCGGCACCAACACCCCCCTCCCCACTCTCCGCGACAACACCCCACCCAGCTACGACGACACCCTCGAAAGCGCCGCCCTCACCAACACCCTCCGCCACCTTCAGAACCACCTCCACCAGCGGTTCCCGGACATCATCCCCGCACCGCACATCCCCGCGGCCGGCATTCCCGCGATCCACACCCAGCCGCCGGCCCAGAACGCGCCCCAGACCACAATCCCCGGCACCACCACCCCGCTGCCGGAGGACCCCGACGCGATCACCCAGGCGCCGGCAGGTGAGCCCACGCCGGAAGAGCCGTCCCCCCCGCTTCCCCCGACAACCAGAGAAAACCTGATCCTCGAAAGAACACGCACCAGAATAGACCGCGCCGCGCCCCGGCCGGACATCACCGACCAGCAGATCATCGACACCTATCGAAACCTGATCCAAAGCCCGCAGTTCCAGAGAAGAACCACTCGTGACTACGCCGTCCTCATCGAGGAAACCCTCCTTTACGGCGAGACCGGCCACCTCCACGGCGACGGCCCCGGCGAAGTCAGTTCCGGCAACCACCGGACCCACCCGGAAAACGCCGTCGAACCAGCCCCCAGCTACCCCAGCTACCCCGGCCAGACCGGCACCGGCAGCGCCCGCGAGCCCCTCCCGGCCCTTCCTGACGACGCTCCACCCAGCTACATCGACGTCACAGGCCCCGGCATCCCCGTCACGCCGGCGCCGGACGCACAGATTCCGTCGCAGGTCTCCCACCAGGGGGCCGAGAACCAGGCGCCCACGGACGTCGCGCCGGTCGTGGAACAGACGGGCGCCGACATGATCGTGAACGGCGACCGATTCCAGGTGGAGCCGATCGCCGACGACGGCCGCTGCTTCTTCACCGCGCTCAGCATCAGCGCCCGCTCCCAGCTCCCGAACTCCCCGCTCGGCGCGGCGACCGAGGACACCATCCGGAACACCATCTTCACCTGGTTCACCGGACCCGCGGGAACCAGCGCCCGGAATATCGTCGACGACCCCAACCGCGGCAGCTACCAGCAGATCATCCAGGAACTCGTGGGCGGCCTCACCACCGCGGGCCTGCGGACCGTCCTCGGATACCCGCAGAACAGCGACACCGATCGAGACACCCTGCAAGGCCTCGCCACCAGCGAACTCATCAACGAACCATTCGGCGACGCCTGGCAGCGGCTGCGCCAGACATCCCCGCTTCTCACCTCCCTCCAGCGCTCCGGCGGCAACCCAGGCGACCAGCGGCTCAGCGACTTCGTCGCCCAGGCGATCCTCATACCGGGGCTGTGGCGCACGCCCTTCTTCGAGCCGGTGCCGGCACTGGCCGGCTCCGCGCTCGGTATCGACCTGAACCTCGTCCGGCTGACACCCGACGGAGGCCTCACCGCCTTCAGCATCAACTGGTTCCCAGGATCACCGTCCGGCCCGACGCTTCACCTCTCCTACAACGGCGTGAACCACTACGACGCACTCGTCCACCCGCCGGCCAGCCCGAACACCTTGAACCTCAACGCCCAGGTCCCGCGGGCCACGCCCGCACAGGTCCCGGGCCCCGAACCCGAACCCGAACCGATCCAGCCCGACACCGCCGAACCCCGCACGCCCGAACCCGACGGGTCAGCCTTCGAACACCCGGACTATCCAGGCGTACGCATCGACCCTGGCAAGCACACAGTCTTCACCGCCGACACCGCCCACCTCGCCGCCGGCCTCACTCCCACCCCGCACCTGACCACCGTCTTCCTTCCCCGAACCCCGGATGGCCGCATCGCCCTGCCTACCTCGCCCGGCCCGAACACCCCGGCCGGCCAGCCCGAAGGACCCCTATGGGCGCTCACCCTCAACGGCCTGGACTCGCTCCTCAGAGCAGCCGACTGGCAAGGCGGTCCCATCCAGTTCTGGGTGGCCCCGGAATCGCCCCGCGCCAGGTCCTTCGATTCGGAATCGTCCTACGCGGCATCGTCCGCCGCGGCATCGTCCAACGCCGTACCGCCCTCCACAGCGGCGAGCGACCTCAGATCGTTCCGCACGGGGTCATCCGCCGGGGGCTCCTCCCACACGGGGTCCTCCCACGGGCCCTCCGACACGGAGTCCTCCGACACGGGATCCGACGCGGGACCAGCGACCTTTCAGGTCGATTCGCACGAAATCGCACCGCTGGAATCCATTCCATACTGGTCAGGATCATCGAGTTTCCGAAGCGATGAACCGGATGACCCGCGGCCCGAGCCGATCTGGCAGGGAGCGCTGGGCCGCCAGCTGGCCTCGTTCGCCAACTCCCTGCGCACCGAGATCTGGGCACTTCACCCCGCCGCCCGGCCGCACCTGGCCGGCGGCACGCTGCGCTCCGGCTGGGGCCAGCTCGGCTGGTCCGCCTTCACTCCAGCCCGCGAGCCCCACGACGGCGCGCCGCTGGTCACCCCACCCACCTGGCTCGCCCCGGACGAGGACGGCAGCCTGACGCCGTCGATCGGCGGCCCGGTGGTCTGGCCCGGTGGCCTGGCCCTGATGACCCTCGACACCTACCTGTCCCTGCTGCCCGACCTGCGGCAGCTGGCGCAGCAGCCGCGGGACCCGCGGCTCTTCGACGTCATCCTGCCCGGCGGGCCCCACGGCGCCAGCACCCTGACACCCGGCGGAGCCCCCGCACCGCTGACAGCGGACATCTTCCACACACTGCGGGCCGGCGGGTGGAGACACGGCGACCTGCGGGTGTGGACGCCCCGGGCGCTCGGACAGGCCCAGACCGTGCTCACGGAGCTGGCGCGCAGGGACATGATCGAAGTTCTCGTCCCCGCCCCGGGCAGCCTGCCGTCGTTCCACAACCGCACCGTGGGGCCAGCCGCGGGCGAGCGACCGCGCCTGGTCACCGCCGGGGGAACCCCGGGCGCCTGGCGTGCCCTGGGCCCCTTCGGTGAACTCGGCGCCAGCAGGTGGCACTCCGTCGACGGCGAGGTGCGCGAGCGCACCGACGACGCGGTCATAGCCCGGCCCGGCGGGATCGTCATGCTCAGCCCCGCCAGGCTCCTGTCGTTGCCGCGCCCTCGGAACATCCCCACCCGCACGGACCGGTTCGAGATCCGCCGCCCCGAGTTCATCCAGAACGGCGAGCGGCTGGAGCTGGTCGTCTACCGCTTCGACGGCACGTTCTACACTCTGCCCGCCGCTGGCATCCCGGCGTTCCTCAGGCGACACGGCTGGGCGGGCCAGCCACTGGTGACCGAGAACCTTTCGGCCGGCGCGAGGACGCTTCTGGGCCAGAACCCCCTGAGCCAGATCGGCGAGGCCGCCGGGGTCCACCTGTTCACCCCGCCCTTCGGAGTCGAGCCGGAGCGGGAAGCCCTCAACGGCGTCAGCTCCCTGGCACCCAGCCAGACGAACCGGTACCCCCGCTGGCAGATCCAGTACAGCCCGGACGACTCCCCCGCCCCACTGACGACGGACCCCATCGGACGGCTGTGGCCGCCGGACTCCCCCGTCTTCGTCCAGATGGCCTTCCACGGTCTGGCCTCGCCCACCAGTGCGCTGGCCAGGGCGCTTCCTCTGCAGCGGCCGGACCTGCCCTACCCGGCAGGATTCTTCGTCCTGGCGCTTCCCGTGCTACCCGATGGCGGCCTTGGGCTGATGTACAGCGGTGACCCGACACGCTCGGAGTCGCCGCCCGAGGGCCCGCAGAACCCGTCGTACCGCGGCGGCTCGATACGCCCGGTCTTCCCACAGCTGGCGTCCACCCTCGCCACCCAGATCCACCACACACCCGCACCCGGAAACACACCCGCGGCCGGACGCGCGGCGTCACCGGCGGCGACGACATCGACGATCACCGCGGTCATCCTGTGGGCACAGCCCCCGAACCCCGCGGCGGCTGAGTCCGCTGAGGCGAGCCAGGCCGCCGTCACCACCTTCAACCGGAATGTGCGGGCGCTCGCGAACCTGCTCGGGGTCCCGGTCGTCCGGCTCGCCGCCGGAGCCCGCCTGGCCGCCCACCAGCTGCCGGGCAGCGATCTGCTGCGGTCCGGGTCGTTCGGTCAGGTGCCGGATATCGAGGTGGTCGTGCCGGAGAGCCTCAGCTACCTCCCGACCGACCTCGAGTCGAGGCTGAACTTCCTCCGCGCCAGGGCGGAGGAAGGAGCCAACCGAACGAGCGAGCGCTCCGCACCGGCACCGGTGCCCTCGGCCGAGATCGTCACGCCTCCCCTCGAACCGCGCGCGGCGTCCAGCACCATCACGGCCGACTCGCGGGGCGGAAACGACACCGTGGTCGTGGACGGCCACAGATATCAGCGCGGTGACGGTTCCCAGGGCGAGGGCTCCTTCGTCGACGCTCTGATCACCAGCGCGCGCAGCCAGTTCCCGGCCGCCTTCCTCGGCCGGATGTCAGGCGACACCACCCGGCTGGCCATCACCACCTGGCTCGCGGGACCCGACGGCCGCACCACCCTGAACACGCTCGACAACCCGTGGAGCCCCATCCACCAGCGGATCGTCCGGGATCTGGTGGCCGGCCTGGACACCGAGGGCCTCATCACCGTCCTCGGGCTCCCGCCGGGCAGCCACACCGATCCGGCGCCCCTGCGGCCACTCGCCGTCGCCGCGATCCTCGGTGACCCGTCCGGCCCCGCCTGGACCCTGCTCCTCCAGACCACTCCCGCGCTCGACGCCCTCGGCAACCTCCGCGACCAGGTGCTGGACTTCCGGATCAGTAACCTCGCCACCCTCGCGATCCGCCTCCCTGAACTGTCACGGACGCCCTTCTTCGAGCCGGTGCCCGCGATCACCGCCCGCGCGCTCGGCGTCGACCTCACCCTCATCACGCCAGCACCCGGCACCGGCCTGACCGGCGTCACCCACCTCGGGCTCGACCGGCCGCAGCCAGACCTGACGCTGCACCTCTACCACGACGGCGAGGACCGCTACACCGCGCTCATCCACCCGAACGCCGAGGAACCGGCCGCCGAACCAGACACCCCCGCGCCCACCCCGGCTCCGTCCACGCCCCAACCCCGCGCCCAGACCGCACCGCCCCCAGCCGACGCGGCTGACTCGGGTGACATCGAACCAGCACCACCATCGCACAGGAACCCCGAGCCCGAGCTGGTCCCCAGCGAGGACGAGACCGAACTCGTGCGGCTGGTGCGCCAGTATCTCGACAGCCGCCCCAACGGGCCGCGGTTCACCGACCAGCGAATCCTCACCGAGGCCCGCAAACTCCGCCAGGATCTGCGCTACCGCGCCCTCCTCGTCCCCGTCTTCGCCCCGGCCGTGATCGCCGTCCTCCACGGCAGGAGACCCGCAGGCGGCTTCAGCGGAGACCCGACCGCGCTGTCCGGATCCACGGTCCCGGCGCCGGAGGCGACAGGTCCCGGGAACATGAGCACCTCCGCGGACGGCGGCGAGTCGGTGAGCTCGGGCGGCGCGTCACACTCATCGACGGCGCCGCGGCGCGGCGGTTCACCTGTCCCGCGGCCAGGTGACGGCCTGCGGGCCTCCCGCTGGACCTGGCGGCCGCGACCGTCCCGATCCAGCACGGCGTCGTCGAGCCGGACCCAGCTCGACAGCGCGCCCCCGACACACCGCATGAACGGCCGGGTGGTCGACGGCCCGCCGGGGGTGCGGTTCGTCGTCCGTGAGGTGGGCAATCAGGGCGACCGGCTCATCGACGCGATCCACTCCAGCATGCGCCAACAGCTGCGCGGTGGGCAGTCGGCCTATCCGAGCGCCGGTGCGCTGCGTGCGGACCTCGCGGGTCGGCTTCGGGCACAACCGCCCCCGGACGACTTCCTGGACGTCGCCCCAATGTTGATCAATTCACTGAGCGACAGCGCGGTCACGATACTTCTGCGCGGCGCTGACCCGACTGTCGAACCGACGGCCGGGCAGCAGCCCGATCCGAGCAGCAGCCAGTCGACGCTGTCGAATTCGAACCTGCAGTTCTCCGGCCTCCAGCTGGCGGCTCGAGCGAGCCTCGTTGACTGGTTGCGGGAAGATCCCCAAGCCAGGTTCGGCCTGCTGCGGCCGTGGCTGCCGACGCCGATGCGCGGGCTGATCTCGCATGTGTACGTCGCACTCGCCAAGCACGGCCGCCTGCCGCACCGGGTCGAACTCGTCGCCGCGGCCCTGGAGGACCCGGCGTTGGCGACGACACCGCTGTATGCCGAGGTGCCGGCGGCGATCGCGGCGGTCAGTGACGTCGAGATCCAGGTGCTTCACCGCCACGGAGCACCAGTGCCGCTCAGCTCCACCACCGGGGACCCGAGGCCGACAGCGCGGCAGCAGTCAGTGATCCCGGGGCAGCCCACCGGGCGTCCGGTCGTCTACGTGGCCATGCACGACGGCATTTACCTGGCGCTCCATCCCCGGGTGGTCGGCCGGTCGGCACCCCGCATCATCCGGTCGGCCGATCCGGCCGTACCTACGATCGTGATCTCCGCGCCGACCGACGACAGGGCCAACCCCGCGGAGCAGGGGCGAACGGGTTCGCCGACGACGGATGCGGCCGCCGGCGGCAACCAGACGGTCCAGAACGGGCAGAGCGCTCTCGCCCCGCCGCCGGACACGGCGTCGGGGCGGGCCTCGGCGTCCCCGCGGGACACCCCCGCGCCGCCGCCGCGGCTCGCCGAGAACGGCCGCCTGAGCGCCGCCGACACGGTCATCAGCCTCTACCCGGGCGAGATGGAGGTCTACCGGTGGATCGAAGGGCAGCTGAAGCTGCCCCTCGGCGCCGCCTGGGCGGAGATCCAGCCCGACGTCCTGAACTTCGCCCGGGCGTCGGTGGTGCGCGGGCGCCTCGCCGGCATGACCCGGGGCGACCAGCGCACGCTGGTGATCAACCAGCGTGGCTGGCAGGGCACGATCGCCCTGGACGCCCGGGTACGCGACTTCCGCCATGTCAGGGACATACCGAAGTTCGAGTTCGAGGCGGGCGCGGAGTCCCAGGCGGTCGGCGGCGACCTGCACGACCACCGCTGGCAGTGGCAGCTCTCGTTGCCGCTGCGCCTCGTGCGGCCCGACCTGGTGTGGATGGGGATCTTCGGCCGCTCCTGGGACCGGCTCCGCGGCCAGGTGGAGACGACTGCCGCGCGCTCGGTGGCCAAGACGAAGATCGTCGAACCGGCCGCGATCTACGACGGCGTCGCGGAAATCCGGGTCAGAATCGACCTGCGCGCCGGTGTCGCGCGCAGGCTCGCGGGGGTCCTTCCGGGCATCGCCGGGCGGTCGATCAGCCCACCGCCGCGGACCTTCGAGATCGGGACGAGGGTCGCGACCCCGCTGGCGGAGAGCCCGGGTGCGGACGGCGGCCCGCGCCCGCCGACCCGGCACTTCGCGCCGCCGGAGCGGGTCACCCGCGACCACCGGCTCGGATCGACCGACGTCGTGCTCGACGTCCACCCGAACCTGCCGCCGGGTACCCGGACGATGCGGGACACCCGCGGTTTCGCCGGTGTGGTGGACGGCCTCGACGGGCCCGGGCGAACGGTCTACGGCGACAACTGGCCGCGGGTGAAGGCGGAGATCCTCGGCGAGGTCGACCTGGACCGCATCCAGCAGCACCTCAGGGGCATGATGTCCGGCCAGCCGCTGAGCGTGCTGCTGGAGTCGGTCAACGAGCACCTGGAGATCACGGCAGAGCTGACCGAGCTGGCCCATCAGAGGGCCACCGGCCAGACGGAGTTCAACGCGGGCACCGAGACCCACCAGTCGACCTCGGAGCAGCACTTCGTCGGCGACGCGCTGCAGCTACCGGCCGGCGGGCAGTTCATCGGGACGATCGACAACGTCGCCGGTCTGACCGGGACGGGCACCGCCCAGATCGGCCGGGACACGTTCGCGCTGCGAGACCAGATCACCAAGGCCGGCATGGCGACGAGGACCAAGACCGCGGACGGGCAGAAGTTCGGCGGCCAGGTGCGGCTGACCTTCGCCATGCGCGACCGGCGCGTGGCCGGAGCGAATCGCTCGGCGGATCCGACCGCCGACCTGGCCATCGAGGCACTGATCGAGACGGCGGAGGCCCGCCCCGTCGACCGGCCGACGCCGTGGTCGGCCGGCCCTCCGCCCACCCCGCCTGACCCGATCGCGCCCGACCCTGCGGTGCCCGACGGGACGGCGGTGCCCGACGGGACGGCGCCGGCGCCGGCGCCGCGGGACGTCCTGCTGCCACCGGAGCGGATCTGGGGTGGCCGTCCCGGCACCGGCATGCGCGACACCGACACCGTGCGCGACCTGTACCGGATGGACCGGGTGCGCGCGGCCCTCGATCAGGAGGGCCAGCGGTTCTTCGGCACGCAGAGCTGGAGCCTGATCCGTCAGGACGTGCTGAACTGGTTCGACCGCGACCGGCTGATGTCCGGCCTGCCGTCGATGACCCGCGGCGCCGTGTTGGACGGCCCGGAGCTCAACCAGCGTGTGGTGCCGCCGGGGTCGTTCATCCAGGCCCGGGCCTCGCTCGCCTCGGCGGCCTTCCGGCGGATCACCCCGACCGAGCTCTACTCGCAGGCGGATGTGACGAACCAGATCTCCCGGCGACGGCTGAACTGGTGGAGCCAGCAGACGACGGCGGTCCCCGGGGGCATCGCCTCGTGGCCGGGCGGGGAGGGAACCTTCGGCGGGTTCGGCGGGGCCGAGTACCGGCGCCGCCTCGGCTGGCGCACCCTGCGTTCCGGGAAGGTGGTCGCCGGAGCGAAGTTTCCCACCCGCGCCGGGATCTTCGACAATGATGTCGAATTCACCTTCACGTTCGGGGCCGCCGCGAAGAACGACGCGACAGCGCAGGCCACGGCGAGGGCCGAGACCACCATCCCCCAGGGCGAAGGCCTGTTGTTCCCGGGCTCCACCAGGCCGGCGGCGCCGCTCACGCCGGCGACCCACCAGGCGGAGGTGGCCGCCTACCAGGCCGAACAGACCATGGGAGACCCCAAGGCGGCCGTGGTCCGCCCGAGCGGACGCCTCGTCGAGCCACCCGCGGCCACCGCGTCGGGTATCCATCCGCCGGCCCGGCTCGCCGACGAGCACCGGATCAGCCCGAGCGACACCGTGCTCCGGCTCGGCGACGACGACCACGCGGTCATGCGGGAGATCTCCCGGGTCGTCCGCCCGCTGGTCGGCTACCGCTGGCGGACCAACGAGCGCAGGCTCAACCGCCGGTTCGGCGCAGACCCGCTGCGGGCGAAGCTGCCTTCGCTGTCGGGCGGAGAGTCGGTGACCACCCGGGTCGGCGGCCTGCTCGTCCGCGGCAAGGTGACCGTGACCGCCGAGGTCGGCAACCTGGGCTACCGCGAGACGGTGCCCGGTGTGGACGCGGAGACAGGCATCGAGACGGCGCAGACCGCCGGTGGGGCCGTCGACAGCCGCGTCCGCCTCCTCGTGCAGCTGCCGCAACGGCTGCGGTTCCCGTTCTTCCGGCTCAACGTCACTCCCTACTACAGCCACGACACGTCGATCTCGCACACCGGCCACGGTGGCGGCCGTGCCGTCGCCCGCGCGAAGACCGTCGAGGACGGCGCGCTGTTCACCGGGCCGGTCCGCTTTGTCGTCAACTACGAGCTGCGCCGCCTGGGCTTCCGCCTGAACCGCCCGCCCGGCACCATCGAGCTGCCCGACACCGGCATCATCTTCCCGCTGCGCGACACCCGCGTCAGCGGCCCGGACGGCCAGCCACGCGACCGCACCCCCGACAAGGCGTTCACCGCACCGGCGCGGATGATCGACAGCCGGCGTCTCGGCTCCTCGGACGTCGTGCAGGACCTGCGCGGCAACCCGGCCCGGCCCGGCGACCGGCTGCGCGGGATCGACGACATCCTGCGCGACGTCGCGCCGGCCGGCCGGGAGATGTTCGGCCGTCGCTGGGACGCGGTCCAGGAGCGCATCAGGACCGAGGCGCCACTGAACCGCCTGCAGTACGAGTTCCGGGCGATGACAGCCGGCGACCCGATCGAGGTCCAGGTGCCGGGCGGACGGGTGCTGATCACTGCCTCGGTGCCGGCGACGAACGGCGGGCTGCCCCACATGAGCAACACCGCGCAGACCGAGTTCCACACCGGGACCGAGCAGACGAGCACCCTCGCGACCACGGACGGCATCACCGCCTTCGGCCGCTCCAACGCCGCCGGGGTCACCGTCCAGGCCCAGGGCACCACGGACTCCTCCGGCGCCGACCCGGTGTGGGGGCGGGCGGGAGTCGCCGTCTCCGCAAGCACCGGCGGCGATGACGTCGTGACCGTCTCCGTCTCCACCCGCACCGCCGTGTCGACCAAGACCAAACAGCCTGGGGCGGTGTTCGACGGACCGGTTCTCCTGCACTTCCGCCTGGAGCGCACGCCGCTGATCGGGCGCGACCGCATCAGGATCAGTGACGCGAACGCGCGGCTCCAGGTGCTCACCGAGCAGTCCGAGGCCACGCCACGCCCGCCTGCGCCGAGCCCGCAGGGCAGGAGGCCGGACGCGCCGATCCCGCCGACCCGGATCTGGAGCGACCTGGCGGATCGCGGACTTCGCGACACCGACGTCGTGCGCAGCCTGCCCGACACCACCGGGCTGCACCGGGCGCTCGACATCTACGGCCCGCGGGTCTTCGGCGCGAACAACTGGACGAAGATCGGCGACGTCGTCAAGGCGACCTTCAGCAACGCGAACCTCAGCGCGTCGCTCCCCGGCATGACCCGCGGCGAGCCCCTGACCACACCGCGGCTGCTGAACAGCGCCGTCTCGCCGGACACCACCGCCTCGGCCACCGCGGAGATCCTGCATCTGCGATATCTGCGCAGCGATGACAAGGCCGAGCTCAACCCGGTGAACGAGACCACGACGCAGATGACACAGCAACGCCAGTACTGGTCGCAGGTCGGCGTGGCGGCCCAGGCCGGGGTGGAGGGCGAACTCACCGCCGGTCTGGAGGGCAGTGCCGAGGTCAGCGGCGGCGGAGCCTACCGGGGCCGCAGCGCCGACATCACCGGTTCGACCGGCAGGGTACTGGGCAACGGGAAGTTCGCCAGCCCGACGGCCAACTTCGAGGGATTCGCGAAGATCTCCATCGAGCTGAAGGCGGACGGGCGGACGGAGAGCATCACCGGCGTGGTCCCGGTGGAGCTCGGATTCCCCGTCGACGAGCTGGCGGTCATGCTCAACCCGCTGATCTCCACGACGTTCGAGCTGCCGGGAGAGGACGGCACGCCCGTCCAGTGGCACGGGCCCCGCGGCATGGACCTGCCGCTACCGAAGCCCGAACCGCAGCCGACACCGGGGGTAGCGAACCTCCCGGAGATCGCGCTACCCGACCTGTCCTTCTCCGACGATTTCTTCGGCGCGGTCTCCAAGCTGTCGTTCACTGAACCGTCCAGCACCCCCCAGCCCAGAACCACACCCCAGCCCGAGGAAAAACCCACACCCCTCACCACCCCGACACCCAAACCAGCAGAAAAAACCACCCCAGCACCTGAAACCATCCTTCAGCCCCTGCCCGGGCCGTCCTTCATCGAGGAATTCCTTGATGCGATCGCCGCGCTGTCGTTCGCTGAACCGTCCAGCACCCCCCAGCCCAAAACCACACCCCAGCCCGAGGAAAAACCCACACCCCTCACCACCCCGACACCCAAACCAGAAGAACCGACGACCCCAGCACCAAAGGCAACCCCCCAGCTCGAAACAACATCTCCAGATCCAGTCAGTGGCACTCCCGCGGAGGCCGCGGTGCGGCCGGCCCCCGTGACGTCAGAACCCACGCCACGGCGGTCCGCTCACTGGTCGAGCCCAGGAGAGGTGACGGTGGGTTCCCGTGTCTTCCGTCAGCAGCAGGTCCCCAACGACGGCCGCTGCTTCTTCGAGGCGCTGCTTCAAAGCACGCGCAGCCAAAATCCAGGCACCATGCTCGACGGGATGTCGGCGGCCGACCTGGCGAACCTCGTACACACCCGGTTCATGGGACTGGCCGGCGTGGAACTGCGGGCGAATCTCGACGCCACGGGTTCCGCCTGGTACGGAGACATCACGGCAGAGCTTCTCAGGCCACTCACCCGGCAACAGCTGACGCAGGTCATCGGCCCATCGGCCATACTGACCCGAGAATCAGACGACGAGCTACGGACACGCGCCGCTGAAGTGGTTCACCGCAAGCATTTCGGGCCGGCATGGACCCGCCTGCTGACAGTCTCCGGCCTGACCTCGCAGCGAGGGACACGGATCAGCGACCTCGTGGCCCAGGCGATCCGATCTCCAAGGCTCTGGGAGTCGGCGTTCTTCGACCGCGTGCCCGAGATAGCTCTGAACCTGCTCGACATCGATGTCATCCTGGTGCGCCCCACCCATCCAGGAATCTGGACGAGCCCGCTACAGGCCTACAAGGTCGGCGCGAACTCCGGACGCCCGACACACAGCCCCGTTCACCTGCTTTTCAACGGGCACAACCACTACGAGACGCTGCTGATCACCACGGCAGGTCCTCCCCCGCAGACCGAGGCCCAGTCCATACCCGTGTCGTCGACCGATCAGAACACCACGACACCCACCAGTTGACCAGGCATGTGCGTGGTCCGGCGAGCACCTGGGCTGGCCCCCGGGACGCGGACCGGCCACCGGGGTGAACCGCCCCCACTGGCGGAGGCGTGTTCTCGGCAGGAGCCGCACACCGCCCGGCAGCGACGATCACGGAGGTAGCTTTGTCCCAGGTGCAGGAGTGGGACTGGCCCGTCACACCGACACGCCTCCGGCCCGGCGGCACGACATCCGAGGAACCGGTCGGCGAGACGCCGGTGGTCGCGGACGTCACTGGTGCGCAGGCCCCGGCGGTCGCGGAGGCCCCGGCGGTCGCGGAGGTCACCGTCGCCGTCGACGCGACGGCCGCGGTCGACGCGCACGACAGGGAGATGACGGAGGCCTGGCACTGGGCGCTGCTGGGGCTGGCCGGCTATCTCCCCGACGAGCTGCTCCACCAGGCACGAACGTGGCTCGCCGCCGGCCGGCGCCTGGAGGTCGCGAGCGCGGTCGCCTTCGCCCTGCTCTCCGGGCAGATCGATGTGGGCGGCGGGGAGATTCCGCTGATCCGCGAGGAGCTGGCCGCCACGGCGTCCGACCCGGACCTGCTGCGCGCGCTGGACGCGGTGCCCCTCGGGGAGCGGCAGCCCAGTGCCTGGGAGTTCCTCGCCACCGACCCCGCCCTGGCGGGCCCGTCCTTCGCCCTGCCGCTCGATCTCACCGGCCCGACGCGCGGCGCCCTCGACGGCGGAACCCCCGGCGGCGCCCTCGACGATGTCGACCGGGCGATCATCGCGGCCGCCGCCGACGAGCCGGACGCCATCGGGATCTGGCGTTCCTGGCGGCTGCCCGCCTGGGCGACGCCGTATCCGCCGCCGCGGCGCGTCTTCGTCGTCACGATCGACCCGCACCTCATGGCCCTGGCCGCGGCCGTGACCGGACGGCTGCAACAGGCGCTGGTCGCCGCGGGCGATCTCGACGCCCAGGTCGAGGTGCTGCCGGCCGGCGTCGACGCTCCCCCTTACCAGGTACTCGCCCGGATCGGCAGCGCCCTGCTGTGGGCCCGTGAGGCCGCCGGCGAGGTGCGGGTGGCCCGGGTGTTCGACGACGTCGACCCGGTCGGGGGCCCGGCCTTCGCCGCGGACCGCCCCCGTGTCGACGACCCGTGGCTGCGCGACGACCTGCTGGCCTATCTCGACGCGGGGCAGCCGGTGATCGGCACCACCGCCCTGATGCCCGACCTGCTGGATCCGGCGCGCGGTGAGGTGGTGCCGATGACGATGCGCACCGACGGCCACTGGGTCTGGACCGACACGGTCAGCTACTACCTGGAGGAGCACGGCCTCGCCCCCGAACCGGACCTGGTCCGGCACATCAGGCTGGCGGGGGTGCCGGCGGCGGTGGACGAGGTGGCACAGCACCGGGTGCTCGCCCACCTGCTCCGGATGGAGCCCGCCGAGGAGGACGGGTGGGCCGTCCCGCAGACCGCCGCCCCGCCTGATCTGGACGTCAGGCCGGGCGCGGCGTGAGCCCGACGGCGCTGCGCGCGGCACCGCACCCTCCGCCCCCACGCGCCCGGCCTGCCGTCCCTGCCCGTGCTGCCGTCCCTGCCCAGCCAGCCAGACCCTCACGTACACCGAAACCCACCAGCGGACGATCACCGATACCCGGGCGCCGGACCGCACCCGAACGGTCGCTGCCGCGGCACCGGGCATGGGCGCGGCCGCGGCCAGCCGAGGGGAGCGTGCCCGCCGTGCCGGCACCGCTGCGAGGCGCCGCCTTCGCCTGGGACAGGTCTGGGCGCCCCGTCCCGACCGCCGTCAGCCCTGCCGTGCGGGTGACGCATGGGACAGCGACTCGTCCGCCGGTCCGTGCCGCACAGGCGGACGAATCATCGGACCCCGAAGTGGACGAGCTCCTCGACGAGAGCCTCGTCACCGCGGCCGGGCGGTTCTTCGTCTCCGCCTGGACGAATCCCGGACGGTTACCACTCGCCCCGCCCCGGTTCTTCGTCGTCCATCTGGGTGCCGACCAGACCGGGTTCCAGGCGAACGGCCGTCCTGTCACACCGGAGACCCTGGCCCTGGTGATCGAGAACTGCCACGAGTGGGGCCACCGCCCGGTGCTGGTACTGGCCCGGTCGCGCCCGCCGGACGAGCTGGTGGCGAGCCTCGCGCACGTGCTGGCGACCCGTCTTCGGGTCAGCGTCCACACCGCGGACACCGGGGCCTGGCAGCTGCCCGGCATCGTGTTCACCGCGGGAACGGTACGACGCTGGGACGTGCCCGGCCCGGGTGTGACGACTGGCGGCCTCCTAACCGGACCTGTGGCCGAATCCGAACCAGCCGTCGCACCCGAACCGGCGGGCGAATCCGAGCCTGCAGTCGAATCCGAACCGGCACCGGTGGCGATGGCGGCGGTTCCCGGCCCGATTCCGGAGATCGTTCCTGTTTCGGAGGCCGCGCGGAACGTCTGGCAGCCGGTCGCCCTGCCCCCGGCGATCCGCCGGGAATCCCCCGTCGTCGCGCGGTGGTCGCCGGTCCAGCGGCCGCCCGACGCTCCGCCTGGGGCCGAGGTGGCCCCGCCTGCCGATTCGCACCCGCCAGCAGACCTGCACCCGTCCGGCGACCCAGGCGGATCGCCCGCCCAGACCGGGCGGCCGGACTCGGTGGGCGGTGCCCGGCAGAAGCCCGCCGGCTTTCTGCCGTGGATCGCGGTGGCGCCCGAGGCGGAGCCGTCGGACCGCGAGCGGCTGCGCGCGTTCCTCGGCTGGCAGTACGAGGCGCACGCACGCGCGGTTCTGGGTCTGCTCGCCCTGCAGCCGGGACTGCGCTCGGCGTCGGGCGCGATCGACGTCCTGTCAGGTCTGGTCGCGCTGCGGGCCTACCTGCGGGCCGAGGACCCCGCCGGCGCGGCGCGCATCGCGGCCGAACCGCCCGCCGTGACCGCGGGACTTGTCGACGCCGTGCTGCGCGGCGCCGCCGAGGGCGGGGACCGGGACGGACTGTTGCTGCTGGCCCGCTGTGCGGCCGCCGGCCTGGGGCGGCTCCCCTCCGCCGCCGGGCCGGTGGTCCGGCCGACACTGGCCGATCCACTGCTGGCAGCCGGTCTGCGCCCGGGGCAGGTCCTGGTGGAGCCCGGGTTCCTCCGGGTCTCCACGACACCGTGGGCCGTCCAGGGGCAGACGGTGGCCTACGCGATCTGGTCCGCCACCGCCCGCCGCACGGACCGCCTGGGATCACCCGGCCAGCCGGACGGCCACGCCGCCCACGCCCTCTTCGCCCCCGGAACCCGCTTCGTCGTCCTCGACGTCTCGACCCGGGCCGGCCCGCCGGAGTCGCCGGCCGGCGGGATCTGGGTCCTGCTGCGCGAGTTCGTCGGCGGGCGCGCCGACCCCACGTTCGACGAGCGCGTCCGTGGCCGGCTGCAGGCACTCGTCAGCCGCGTCGACGGCGATGCCACCCCGACGCCGTCCGGCATGGCCGAGGACGGTGGCGTGGACGGTTCGCTGATCGGCCTCGGCGACGACGGCCGGCCCTACGCGCCCGAAGGCGGCGACGTGCCGCCATCGGAGTCATGACGTCCCGTCGCCGCGACGGGAGAGAGCCGAGGAGCAGCGATGATCGCGGGTGTGCTGTCCGTCTCCGCCACGGACGAGGACTGCCTGCGCGGACTCGCGCGGGCCCTGCTCGTGGCCGCGCCGGGCGACACGGTGGCCGTCCGGCCCGGGGTGTACCGGGAGGCGCTGGTGTTCACCCGCGACGTCATCCTGGTCGCCGAGGAGGGCCCTGGCACGGTGGTCGTCGAGGTGCCTCCGGGCTCGGCGCTGCAGTGCGCGGGCGGTGATGTCCGCCTCGACGGGCTCCGGCTTCGGGGCGGTGACGAGTACCTACCACTGGTCCAGGTCACCGGCGGCCGCCTCACCCTGGAGAACTGCGACGTCGACGCGTCGGCGGCGGCGCTCCTGCACGTCCACGAAGGCTGGGCGCGGGTGCATGCCAGCCGGATGGTCAACCCGACCGGCTCCGGCCTGGTCGCCGAGGGCGGGCACGCCGAGCTCACCGAGGTCGAGATCTCCGTCGGCGGCGGAGCGGCCGACGCCGACGTCGACGCGGCCGGGAACGGGAACGGGCGAGGCGGCAGCAGCGGTGCGGGCGGTGCGGGCGCGGGAACGACGGGAGCCGGAAACGCGGGAGCCGGAAACGCGGTCGTCCTTGTCGGCGGCACCGGCCACCTGCTGCGTTCATGCTCGATCGCGGTGGCGAACGGTGTGGGCGTGCTCGCCGCGGGCACCATCGACCCGCTGCTGGAGCGATGCTGGATCGACGCGGGCAACGGCGTCGGCGTGGTCGCCCACGCGGGCTCCCGGCTGCGGATGACCGACACCCGCCTCGCCCGGGGCGTGGTGGGCGTCCATGCCGCCGACCAGGCCCGGCCGACCTTCGAACGCTGCGAGCTGCGTGGCATGGCGGGCCATGCGCTGATGACCCTGGATCAGGCGGCGCCGACGTTCGTCGACTGCCTCGTCGAGGCACCCGCGGGCCACGGTCTGCACGCCGCCGGCCGCTCCACGCCCGTGCTCCAGGGCTGTGTGGTGCGCGGCAGCGGGGCAGCCGGGCTGGTCGCCATCGAGGCGGCACGCCCCGAGGTGACCGGTGGAGAGATCGCGTCCTGCGGCGACGCGGGCGCCCTGCTGATCGCCCGCTCGGCGGCGCTGTTCGACGGCACCGCCGTGCACGGCAGCCCGTCGGGGCTGGTGATCGAGGACGCGGCCGCGCCCCGCCTGCGCGGCCTGGACATCACCGACGTCAACCACGGGGTGCGTGCCACCGGTGGCGACGGGTATCTGGAGGAGTCCCGGATCGCCGGCGCCCGGCGATCCGGCCTCGACCTGGCCGGCGACGCCCACCTGCAGGTGCGCAACCTGCAGGTTGCCGGCTGCCGGATCGGCGTCGAGATCCGTGAGCGTGCGGCACCGCACCTGGCGGCGGTGGACGTCGACGGCGCCCGCGAGGTGGGGATCCTCGTGCGGGAGGCGGCGCACCCGCTGATGGCCGGTGCCCGGGTCCACGGCACCCGTGGGCCGGGCCTCGTCCTCGCGCCCGGCAGCGGTGCGTCGATCACCGACGTGGACCTGGCCGCGAACGAGGGACCCGGCCTGCTCGTCGAGACGAACGGCGAGGTGTCGGTCGTCGGCGGGGTGGCCCGCGGCAACGGCGGAGGTGGCGTCGAGGTCACCTGCCAGACGTCCAACCTGCACGTCAGCGGCATCGACACCGGGCACAACAACATCCCGGTCTCGTTCACGACCGCACCGGGCGGAGGGTGGGCACCGACACCTGGCGGGCAGCCGGGGGTGCGGCCCGGGGGGCTCGCCGCCCCGCCCGGCGACGTCGCCGGCATACCGGACCGGTCCGTGTTCGACGGGCCGCCACCCGCTTCGCCGCCGGGCCGCCGGCCGGCCGGCGGCGCGCCAGCAGGCGCCGAGCCGCCGATCTCGCGAACGGCGGACGGCCCGTACCCCTCCGACGGCAGCCCGCGCAGGGACGATCCGCCGCACGATCGCACGGCGCAGTCCGACCCATCGGACGTCAACGCTGCCGGTGGTGCCGGCAGCGGCCTCGGGGGCGGTGGCGGCCTCAGGGGCGGTGGCGGCACCGACGGCGGCCCTGGCGCCGGTTCGGGCGGCCCCGGCAACGGCTCCGGCACCGGCGACTCCGACAGCGGCTCCGCCAGGGCTTCCGGTGACCAGCCCTCTGACCAGGTGACCGCGCTGCTCGCCGAGCTGGACGCCCTGGTCGGCCTGGAGGGCGTCAAACGCGAGGTCGCGACCCTGGTCGGGCTGCACCAGATCGCGCGGCGACGGCGGCAGGCCCGGCTGCACGCACCGCCGACGATGTCACGTCACGTGGTCTTCGCCGGTCCGCCCGGCACCGGCAAGACCACGGTGGCACGCCTGTTCGGGAAGATCCTCGCCGCCCTCGGCGTGCTGGAGACCGGCCAGCTCGTCGAGGTCGCCCGCGCCGACCTCGTCGCCGAGCACGTCGGCGGCACCGCCGTGCGGACGACCGCGAAGTTCGAGGAGGCGGTCGGCGGCATCCTGTTCATCGACGAGGCGTACACGCTCGCCCCGTCCGACGGCAGCCACGACTTCGGCCGAGAGGCCATCGACACCCTCGTGAAGCTGATGGAGGACCGCCGCGACGAGGTCGTCGTCATCGTCGCCGGCTACTCGCCACAGATGCGCTCGTTCCTGGCCGCGAACCCGGGCCTGCAGTCCCGGTTCTCCCGCACCATCGAGTTCGACAGCTACACCAGCGCCGAGCTCGTCACCATCGTCGAACGCCTGTGCCGTGACCATCACTACGCCCTCGAGTACGAGACCCGGGAGGCGATGCACCGCCATTTCGACAAGGTTCCGCGCACCGAGACGTTCGGCAACGCCCGTGCCGCCCGCCAGCTGTTCGAGACGATGCTGGGCCGCCAGGCCTACCGCCTCGCCCGCACCCCCGACGCCCCGGACCTGGAGCTGGCCCGCCTGCTGCCGGAGGACCTGGGCGACACCGTCGGCCCGCAGGCCGAGGACGCCGCGGCGGAACGAAACCGCGTCGTCGAGAGCCTGCTGCGCCGCCTGCACGCGATGACCGGGCTCGCCGAGGTCAAACGCGAGGTCTCCGACCTGGTGGACCTGCTCGCCTCGGTGCAGGCCCGGGCCGATGCCGGCCTGCCCGCCCCCGCGGTGTCCCGGCACCTGGTCTTCGCCGGCCCGCCCGGCACCGGCAAGACCACCGTCGCGCGGCTCTACGGCGAGCTGCTCGCCGCGATGGGCGTCCTGCGCACCGGCCAGCTCGTCGAGGTTGCGCGCGCCGACCTCGTCGGCCGGTACGTCGGGCACACCGCGGCGAAGACCGCGGAGGTCTTCGACTCCGCCCGCGGTGGGGTCCTGTTCATCGACGAGGCCTACGCGCTGTCCGCCCGCGGCGACGGTGCCGACTTCGGCCGCGAGGCCATCGACACCCTGGTGAAGCTCATGGAGGATCACCGCGACGACGTCGTCGTCATCGCCGCCGGCTACACCGCCGACATGGAGCAGTTCCTCGCCAGCAACGCCGGGCTCGCGTCCCGGTTCAGCCACCGCATCCGTTTCTCCTCGTACTCCGCCGACGAACTGGTGGCGATCTTCGAGAGTCTCGCGCAGGCGAGCGGCTACCAGCCCCACGGCGGCACCCTCCAGGCGCTGCGCGAGCACTTCGACGGTCTGCGCCGCGACGAGGCGTTCGGCAACGGCCGTTACGCCCGCCAGATGCTCGACCGCATCATCACCCGCCAGGCCAGCCGCCTGCGACGGATGCCGGCGCCCACCGTCGACGACCTGCAGCAGCTGCTGCCCGGCGATGTCGCCGCGGCCCTGCTGCGCTAAGCGCCGGGCCGGGCCGGGCCGGACAGGGCAGAGGCCGGGACAGGGCAGAGGCCGGGCCGGAACCGGCCCCGGCGAGGGCACAGCACCGGCCGGGGCGGGTCGACCGGCGTCAGGATGTCGGCGTACCGCGCCGTCCGCCGCAGGTCCGGCGGGAGTGGTGCCCGGTGGAGGCGGACCGGACCGCGGCGCGGGCGGAGGTGGGCCGGGCCGCGGTGTGGCCTGGGCCCAGGCCGAGCTGGTCCGCGACCTGGCGCAGCGCACGCCGACCGTAGTGGACGCGGCTCTTCACCGTCCCAACCGGCACTCCGAGCCGTGCCGCCGCCTCCTCCGACGTCCGCCCGTGCAGGTAGACCTCGACGAGGGCGGACCGGTGGACGGGCCAGACCTGCCGCAGGGCCTCCTCGACGACCACGGACAGGACCACGGCCTCGCAGGTGTCCCAGGGCATGGCGATGTCGGCGTGATCGGCGGTGAGCTCAAGCTCGGTGGGACGGGCCTGCCGGGCCCGGTGGCCGTCCACGGCCAGGTTGTGCGCCACCCGGCGCAGCCAGCCGTGTACCGACCCCGGCTGGGTCGTCAGCCGCTCCAGGTGATGCCAGGCCCGCAGGAACGTCTCCTGGACGACGTCCTCCGCCCGCCCGCGGTCCCCGCCGGTGAGGCGTGTCGCGTAGGAGAGCAGCGGCCCACGATGGGTCCGCACGAGTTCCTCGAAGACCTGCTCCCGGGGCAGAGCCGCAGGCGCGGTGATGTCAGGTTCGCTGTCGGAAAGCATGCGGTAAACGTCGCGGAGAACCGGCATGCCCCGACAGGGAGCGGACCCTCCACCCGGTGACGCCCACCCCCGCTCCGGGTAGGGACAGCCCTACCCGGAGCGGGGGTGGCGGGGAGGTTCGGGCTCCACAGACGCGGCCGGACCTCCGAGCGCCCGACAGCCCTGTTTGGCGAGTCGCAAGAGTGAACGATTTTGGTCGTCCCAACGACCAAAATCCTTACTTCTTGCGGGTCGCCAGGTGAACCTGCGCCCCTTTTGCCGCTCTTGAGGTGAACTGCCTGCGCGGCACGGCGGTAACGACCGAAATCGTCAAATCCTGCTCGGCAGCAACGACAACCCCGAACTCGTACGACTTGCGGTCGGCGGCAGGGCCCGAGCCTGCGGAACGCCGGCACCCGGGGTTTCCACCACGGGTGCCGGCAGGGAGGACGCGGTGTCGCGGTGGGTGTAGCCATAGACCGCGCCGGCGACGACCGCGAGGAGCAGGCCGACAACAGCGAGCACGAGACGGCGCCCGAGCGGTTGTGCCGCCGCGGGCATGCCGCTGTTCCCGCCGGCTGCCGGTCCAGCACCGGCGGCTGCATCCCCCGGCTCCCCCGGATCTCCTGGCTCCGCTGGCTCCGCTGGATCCCCTGGATCCCCTGGATCCCCTGGATCCGCCGGATCCGGTGATGCTTCGCCCTTCCCCGGATCTCCCGCGTTGCCGGGTACGGCGGCCGACACACCGGCCTGCCCGGCAGCCGCGGGCTTGCTGGCCGCGGCCCCTCCGAGCGCAGGTTCGGCGACAGCGGGCGCCGCGGCGGAGGCCTGCGCTCCCGCCGTCGCCGATGGCCTCGGGTTCTCCCTGGACGGCGAGGAGCCTGACCCAGCCGGTGCCGGGGCTTCGCGCCCGTCCGTGGGGCGTGCGGGCCTGGGGGCGTCCGTGGGCGGAGACGACACGGCGGTGGTGCGGGCGCGGACGGAGATCGTCGGCCGGGGCGCCATCTCCGGCGCGGGCGCAGGCCCGGCGGCGAGCAGCGCGGCGCCGAGAGCCACGGTGCGCTGCGGGTGGGCGTCGACGATCACGGGGCGACCCAGGCTTTCCTCGACCATCCGCGCCACCAGCGGGATGCGCGAGGAGCCGCCGGAGAGCAGCACCGCGGTCAGGTCCGCAGGTTCGACGTCCGCGGACCGCAGGGCGCGGTGCAGGGCCTCGACGGTCGAGCTCAGGGCCGGGCGAATCAGTTCCTCGAACTGCGCCCGGGTGATCTCGACGTCCCGCCGGACGGTGCGCAGGAACACGGGTATGACCGCCTCCGCGTCGAAGGAGAGCGCCTCCTTCGCGAGGATGCAGTCGGACCGCAGCCGGGCGAGCGCGGCAGCGTCCTCCCGCGCTACGGGGTCGGCGGCGGTCGACGCGGAGCCGCCGAGCGGGCCGGAGGCGGCGATGTCGCCGAGGGATCCGGCCACGGGCCCCAGCGCGGACACGGCACCGTCGAGGGCCCGGTCCACGTACTGGAACACCGCCTCGTCGAAGTCCGCGCCGCCCAGCCACTCGACGCCTTCGGGGGTGCCGAGGACGCGGGCCCTGCCGTCCTCGTAGTGCAGGACGGCGGAGTCGAAGGTGCCGCCGCCGAGGTCGTAGACGGCGATGACGCTGCCGTCGGCCAGCTGCTGGCGCCCGGCCCCGGCCGGCCCGGCGGCGTACCCGGCACCCGCCGTGCCCGCGAGCCCACCCACCGCCGCGCCGCCCGCACCCGCACCCGCACCCGCGAGCGCATCCGCACCCACGAGCGCATCCGCCGCCGCGGCGACGTTGTCCTCCCCCAGCGCGTAGTAGATGGCCACGGCCTCGGGCTCGGTCACCATCCGAACGGCGTCCAGACCGGCCAGCCGAGGCACCTCGTCGAACTGTTCGAGCCGGTACTGCCCCCACACCGCCGGCCGGCTCAGGACGATCCGCGCCGGTGGGTGGCCGATCCGCGCGGTCGCGGCCGCGACGGTGTCGGCCAGCACGGCGGCCAGGAGCCGGACCGGTGAGAACGGCGCGCCACCGAGGAGCAGCGGAGTGGGGTCACCGAGCCGGCGTTTGAACTCCCACGCCGCCCGGCCCGGGTCTCGGCGCGCCTGCCGGTCGGCGGCGTCGCCGGTGAGCAGGCTCGAATCGGATGCCGCGAACGCGACGGACGGCGTGAGCAGGTCGCGACCACCGAGGCCGACCATCTCGATCCGCCCGGGACGCCCGATGGCCGCAGCCGTGGAGGTCGTCCCGAGGTCGACGCCGAGACCGTAATCCACCGTGGCCGCTCCCGGGGCTGAACCGCACGATTCCGCGCCGAATGATATCGGCGCCCGGTGTACGCCGGTACGTCCATCTCACCCGGCGTCCTGGGAGACGAACGCGACGGCCTCGACGGCCCCGGTGGTCTCGGTCGTCTCGGTGGTCTCTCCCGGGCGGGTGCGCCCGGTCTCGAGGTGGTGGCCGAGCTCCTCGATCGTCCGGCTGGCGATGAGCCCGTGCCCGCGGGCGGACATGTGCATCCTGTCGGAGCTGTAGGCGTCGCGGTCACCGGCGGCGGGATGTGCCCACAGCTCGACCCAGATCGTCCCGTACCCGCGGGCGATCTGGTGCGTCGCGTCGTTGAGCTGTTCCAGCCGCGGCCGGATTCCGGCCAGCTCCGGCAGCCCGGCGGTGATGTCCATCAGGCTGTAGAGGAAGATCGTCGCGCCGGCCCCGGCCAGCGCGCCGACCATCGCGTCGAGGTTCTCACGGTAGACGTCGGGGTCGAAGGCCGGCGCCAGGATGTCGTTGCCGCCGCAGACGACGGTGACCAGGTCGGGCCCGAAGTCCAGCACACTGCCCAGCTGGGTTTCGCGGACCTCGGTGGACAGCTGGCCGCGGCGGCCGGTGTTGAGGTAGGCCAGCTCGGGCCGGACGCGCCGGAGCGCGGCGGCGATCCGGTCCGCCCAGCAGGTCGGGTCGTAGCCGGCCAGCGGCTCGAGGATGCCCTCGGCCATCGAGTCGCCGAGGGCGGCGTACCGGTTCCAGGTCGCGGCCCTGAGCAGGATGTCCGTCCGCTCCGGGGTGGCGATGTACCTGTCCCGCCGTTCGGCGGTCGGCAGCGCGTAGTGACCAGGCACATGGTCACCAGACACGCGGTCACCAGGCACGCGGTCGTCTGGCACATGGTCACCAGCCATCTGCGCACCCGCCTCGCTGAGGTCGTCGCTCATTGCTGCCTCACGTTCCCGTCTGCGTCGAGAAGGTCTTCGGCCGGAGTTCCCCGCGGCGCACCTCAGGGACGCCGCGCGACCGTGTCAAGCACGTGTCGAGCACGGCGACGGCGGAGCGGGAGCCCGCCGCGGCCATCAGCATAGCGATCGATCGTTCGCTATTGAAGTGCGAACGTTCGGTCGCTAGGTGCTCGCCGCCGGCGGGGACACGCTCGGCGGCGGCGAGCTGCGCGTCGAGCTTGTCTCCGCGGAGGGCCCGCGGTTGGTCATGTCCGGGACGCTCGGGCTGACGTTGACCGCGACCTCCACGCTGGACGCACGGCAGCCCGGTTACGTGATCGTCCCGGGCGCGTCCGGGCCCGTCGACGGGGATCCGGACAAAGGTGTTCCCACCGTGCCCGTCGTCCTCGCCCGCTTCGCGGCCAGTAGCGCCGTTCCGCTGCTACGGGATGCGCTCGCCAACCCTGGGATCACCGTCGCGACCGTCTGCGGCGGCGCCCTCGGGCTCGCGATGGCCGGCCTCATCGAAGGCCGCAACGCCGTCACCCACACCCTCGGCATGGACGTGCTGGACGCCACGGGCGTCAACGCCGTCCGGGCGCGTGTCGTCGACGACGGCGATCTCATCACCTCCGGCGGGGTGACATCCGGCCTGGATCTGGCCCTCTATCTACTCGACCGCGAGTTCGGGCCGGAGATCGCGCGGGCCGTCGAGGAGCTGTTCGAGTACGAGCGGCGCGGCACCGTCTGGCGCGCGGGCGGCCGCGTCCCCGCCTCCGTCTGACGCCCCTCGCCTGCCCTCGCCCGGCCTTGCCCTGACATGTCCCCTGATTCTGGAGCGCGATTGTGGAAACGCAGGCGGCGTCCCTCGCCGGCACCTGGAACCTCGATCTGAAGACCCCCGTCGGCACGTTGGCAGTGCGGTACCACTTCGAGCGGGCGGCGGACGGAGCCGTCCGCGGCACCGCCACCGGTGCCTCCGAGACCGTCCCGCTGGAGGACATCACCGTGAGCGAGGGCGTTGACGGTGCTCTTCGCGTGACCTGGCGGCAGAAGGTGACCAGGCCGATGCGCCTGAACCTCGCCTTCGACGTCCTCGTCGCAGGCGGGCGCATGACCGGGTACTCCCGCGCCGGCCGGCTTCCCCGCACGACCGTTTCCGGTACGCGGGTCCGCCCGTGACCGGGCTTCTGCTGTCCGTGCATGTGATCGCCGCGATCCTCGCGATCGGGCCGGTCGCCGTCGCCACGAGCATGTTCCCTCCCGCGCTGGGCGCCCACCAGGCCATGCCGCACGACACCAGGACCGCCGGCACGCTGCTGGTGCTGGCGCGCATCACCCGCGTGTACAGCGCCGTCGGGCTCGTCGTGCCCGCGTTCGGTCTCGCGACCGGGGCCAGTCTCGGTGTGCTCGGCGATCCCTGGCTGATCGCGTCGATCGTACTGACCTGCGCGGCGGCCGTGATCCTCGCCGTGCTGATCCTGCCCGCGCAGGAAAGGGCACTCGCGTCGGTGCGTCCCGTGTCCCGCCGCACCGTCCCCGCCTCGGCGGTTCCCGTCGCGACTCCCGCCGAGGCTGGTCCCGCCGACAGCGATCCCGGCGGAGCCGTCTCAGCCAGCGCAGTTCCAGCCGACGCCGATCGAGCCGACGCCGGCGAGCTGGAGATCGGACGGGCGTCCACCGCCCTGCTCGCCATGCGGGCCGGCATCTTCAACCTGCTGTGGGCGATTGTCGTGGTCCTCATGATCTATCGTCCCGGCTCCACCACCGGTGCCGGGGGATGACGGACGTCTGCTCGCGCCCGATCGGCGCGCGCTGGACGGGACGCCGGCCGGCCCACGTCGCCGTCATGGGCACCTGGTCCTGGCCGTGTTCGCGGCCGTGGCGGTACCGATCGACCTCGGTGGTGCCGACGACGGCGGCGGCGATCCGACGTCGATGAGCACCCGCCGCGCCTACGACCTGCTCAGCACGGAGTTCTTCCCGGGGTCATAGTGACCAGCGGGCAGGAGCAGGGTCGAACCGCCGACCTGCCGCTTTCGGGCGGGGCCTGACGTCACCCCCCGAATGAGCTGGTTCTGGTCACGGTCCGTTCAGGCGCAGTTCGGCGGGTGGGACGGCGTAGCCGTTGTGGGCACCGGCTCTGGCTTCGGCGCCGAAGGTCTTGGACAGTTCGTCAGCCGTCCAGGTGTCGCCGGAGGCGGTGTAGACGGCCTCGACGCGGGGCCGCGCCAGCACCCCGATATGGGTGCTGTAGGTGATGAGGACCTGGCCGGTTATCGGTGCAGAGGCGGGTGACGCGAGCCAGGTCACGACCGTCGCGACATGCTCGGGGGCGAACGGGTCGGGGCCCTCGGCGGGTGCCGGCCGGAAGGTCGCCGACGTCATCGCGGTGCGGGCCCGCGGGGCGACGGCGTTGGCGCGCACGCCGTAACGGGCCGCGCCCTGCGCGGTCGACAGGGTCAGCGCGGTGACGCCGGCCTTGGCCGCGGCGTAGTTCGGCTGGCCGGGCGGCGCGAGCAGGAAGGACTCCGAGGTGGTGTTCACGACGCTGGCCTCGACCGGGCCGCCGACAGCCTTGGAGCACTCCCGCCAGTAGGCCATCGCCGCACGGCTGGTGCCGGCGTGCCCGCGTAGGTGTACGCGCACGACGGCGTCCCAGTCCTCCTCCGGGAGGCTGAACAGCATCCGGTCGCGGATGAAGCCGGCGTTGTTGACGAGGATGTGAAAGCCGCCGAAGGCGTCGACCGCCGCCTGCACGAGGCTCGCTCCCACCTCCCAGTCGCCGATGTCGCCGCGCATCGCGAGGGCCGCTCCCCCGCTCGCGTTGATCTCCTCGGCGGTGTCGGCGACGGACTCCGCCAGGTCGTTGACGATCACGCTGGCGCCGGCCGCGGCGAGGGCGAGCGCCTCCGCGCGCCCCAGGCCCTGCCCGGCTCCGGTCACCACCGCGACCCGGCCGGCGAGCGGGCCCCGGCCCGCCGGACCGCCCGCGCCGCCGCCTGTGTCATCCCGATCGGTCGCCGCGCCACCGGACATGTTCGACCTCCCGTCCACCGCCGGGGCCCACCGTGACCCGCTCCAGGCGGAAGTAGAACACGTTTCATTCGATCTGGACAACAGCCCTGACGACTCATCAGGTTTTCGTCCATCGTGGTTGTGCGCGACTGGAACTCGTTCTAGATTCGCTCTGCGAACGGGAGCGCCGCACCCACTGGGAGGACGCGTGCCGACGGCTGCCGACACGACCATCACGCCCGCGGAGGACGGCTCCGGACCCGCCACTCCGACACCGGAGCCGGCGCAGGAACCGACGCAGGAACCGGAATCGGAGCAGGAGCAGGTGCAGGCCGGGCTCGCAGAGCGGCTACGCGCGGAGGTAGGTGCCCGGGCACCCCGGCGCGTCGCGCGCCATCGGGTCAACGAGGCGATGATCGCGCACTGGTGCGACGCGATCGGGGACGCGAACCCCGCCTACACCGACGCGGCGCACGCCGCCACCACGGTGCACGGCGGCCTCGTCGCTCCTCCCGCGATGCTCGACGTCTGGGACCGGCATGGACTGCTCGAACGCCGCGAGGCGGACGACCCGCGGGCGCGCGTCATCGCCACGCTGGAGCAAGCCGGGTTCATCTCGGTGGTCGCCGTCAACGCCGAGCTGGAGATCCACCGCTACCTGCGGCCCGGCGACCTGCTCGGCAACGTGCAGACGCTGGCGGACGTCTCCGCCGAGAAGCGGACGGCGCTCGGCGTCGGGCATTTCGTGACGTCCCGGCACCGGTTCACCGACCAGGCCGGCGAACACGTCGGCGACCTGCTCTTCCGCATCCTGAAGTTCCGGCCGGGCAGCGGGCAGCGCCCACCGGACGCGGCG
The DNA here is from genome assembly GCF_001536285.1 of Parafrankia irregularis. Taxonomy (NCBI): domain Bacteria; kingdom Bacillati; phylum Actinomycetota; class Actinomycetes; order Frankiales; family Frankiaceae; genus Parafrankia; species Parafrankia irregularis. Next base: position 429,297 of record NZ_FAOZ01000006.1, read on the forward strand.
AAACCGAACTCCGCGAACGCTTCGGGCGCCAGCTCCGTCACGACGCGGTCAGGACGGTCAGGGCCGTCAGGGCCGCAAGGGCCGCCTGATCCGGATCCCGCTCGGCGGCCGCGGCCCGCGATCAACCGCGACAACCAGTTCTTCTGGGACGGAACACGAGCCCGGGAGCTGCGCATCCAGCGGTGCGACGGGTGCGGGGCGTTGTTCTCCCCGCCCACCGCCAGGTGCTGGCACTGCGGCGGCTTCGAGCTGGGATGGATCGTCGCCTCCGGCCGCGGGCGGCTGTATTCGCACGCCGTCGTCCACCACCCGCCGGCGCCCGGGTTTCGCTATCCGCTGCCGGTCGGGCTGATCGAGCTGGCGGAGGGGACGCGGGTGGTCGCCGACCTCGTCGGCTGCCCCCCGGCCGGCCTGCGGGTCGGGATGCCGGTGGAGCTGACCTGGGTCGAGACCCACCCGGCGCTGGTCGACGGCGCGGCCGACGAGCGCGGGCCGATCGTCCTGCCCGCGTTCCGCCCCGCTCCTCCACCACGGCGCACCGACACCCTGACCGCCCCCGAGGCCGCGGCAGCCGTCCAGCGCTCCGAAGGACCCGAGGGCCGTGAAGGCCCTGAAGGCCCTGAACGCTCCGAAGGCTTCGGAGGCTCCGAGGCGGAGCTGGCGTTGTGGTCGGTTCCGGTCACCGCGACCCTGATCGTCTCGGGTGCGATCGCCACCCGGGACTTCCAGCCCGTCCACCATGATCGGGAGCTGGCCGTGCGGCGCGGGTCCGCCGACATCTTCCTGAACATCAACACGTCGGTCGGCCTGCTGCAGCGCTATGTCAGCGACGCGCTCGGCCCCGACCTGATCGTCCGCGCCATCCGGGTGCGGCTCGGAGCACCCGCCTACCCCGGCGATCATCTCGTCTTCACCGGCCGCCTCACCTCGGCGGACGCCCGGACGGGACGGGTCACCGTCACGGTCCGCGCGACCGGCGGCCTCGGGGACCATCTGGTCGGCACCGTCGAGGTCGTCCTGCCCGGCGGCCGGGAACACGACGAGGCCCGCGCCGCCGCTGCCTGGCAGTCGCCGTCGTGAGCGGGCACAGCTATGCCAGGCGGACGGCGATCGCGGGCATCGGCGCCACCGACTTCTCCAGCGACTCCGGGCGCAGTGAGCTGCGGCTCGCGCTCGAGGCGTGCGTGGCCGCGCTCGACGACGCCGGGCTGCCGGCCTCCCAGGTCAACGGGCTCGTCACCTTCACCATGGACGGCAACCCCGAGTCTGACCTGATGCGCGGGCTGGGGATCAGCGAGCTGACCAGCTTCAGCCGCATCCATTTCGGCGGTGGGGCTCCGTGCGCGACCGTGCAGCAGGCGGCGCTGGCCGTCGAGGCGGGCGTCGCCGACTACGTGCTGTGCTACCGGGCGTTCAACGAACGCTCCGGGCGCCGGTTCGGCTCCGGTGTCGGTGACCGGCCGACCGGCACGACCACCGAGCAGGCGTCGTTCGCCTGGACGTCGCCGTACGGGCTGCTGACCCCGGCGTCGTGGGTGGCGATGTTCGCGACCCGGATGATGCACGAGCACGGCGTGACCACGGAGGACTTCGGGCGGGTGGCGGTCGCGTGCCGCCGGCACGCCGCGACGAACCCGCTGGCCCGGTTCCATGGACGTCCCATCACCCTCGCCGACCACCAGGCGAGCCGGTGGATCGTGGAGCCGCTGCGGCTGCTCGACTGCTGCCAGGAGACCGACGGCGGCCAGGCCATCCTGGTCACCACCCTCGAACGGGCCCGTGACCTGCGCCAACCGCCGGCCGTCATCGAGGCCGCCGCGCAGGGCATGGCCGACGACCAGCAGATGATGCGCTCGTTCTTCCGGGAGAGCCTGGTCGGCCTGCCCGAGGCCGCGACCTGCGCCCGGCAGCTGTGGGAGACGTCCGGGCTCGGCCCCGACGACATCGCCGCGGCGGTGCTGTACGACCATTTCACCCCGTTCGTCCTGACCCAGCTGGAGGAGTTCGGGTTCTGCGGGCGGGGCGAGGCGGCGGACTTCATCCGCGACGGCGCGATCGAGCTCGGCGGGCGGCTGCCGGTGAACCCGCACGGCGGGCAGCTCGGCGAGGCCTACCTGCACGGGATGAACGGCGTCGCGGAAGGTGTCCGTCAGGTGCGCGGCAGCGCGGTCAACCAGGTCCCGGGCGCCGACCACGTGCTGGTCACCGGCGGCACCGGCGTCCCCACCAGCGCACTCGTTCTCGGGAGGGACCGTTGACGACCCCCAGCCCGGCGCAGACGTCCGACCCGGCGGCGGGCATGGCACCCGAGAGGCTGGGCCTCGACGACGGGGCGACCGTGTGGGAGCTGGTGCGCCAGCGCGCCACGCTCACTCCGGACGCGCCACTACTGATCCTCGACGCCCCGGCGGCAGCCGACCCCGGCGCTCGCACGGGCGCCGTGACCACCCTGAGCTGCGCCGAGTTCGCCGTGGAATGCGAGCGGGTCGCCGCCGGCCTGTACGCCCTCGGCATCGGGCCGGGGTCGGCCGTGAGCTGGCAGCTGCCGACGAGGCCGGAGACGGTCGTGCTGTCGACGGCGCTGGCCCGGCTCGGCGCCGTCCAGAACCCGATCATCCACATCTACCGGGAGCGCGAGGTCGGCTTCGCACTGGCCCAGACCGGGGCGGAGCTGTTCTGCGTGCCGGGCCGCTGGCGCGGCACCGACTTCCGGTCGATGGCGGACTCCGTCGCCGCCACGCTGCCGAACCCACCTCGGGTGCTGTCCATCGGCGACCCGACCGACGGGCCCGACGGAAGCGGTCGCAGCGCCGGGAACGACCGAAGCGGCACGGCCGGAAGTAACCGTTGGAACGGCGGGCTGCCGACCGGTGACCCGGCGACCCTGCCACCGCCGCCCCCGGCGACCCGCGAGTCGGCCCGCGCGGTCCGCTGGATCTACTACACGTCCGGGACGACATCCGACCCCAAGGGCGTGCGGCACAGCGACAGCACTTTGATCGCCGGCGGGCGGGGCCTCGCCGCGGCGCTCGGCACCGGGCCGGCGGACGTCGGATCCATCGCGTTCCCGTTCGCCCACATCGGCGGCCCGGACTATCTGATCATGATGCTGGTGAGCGGCTTCCCCGCGCTGCTGCTGGAGACGTTCGACCCGGCCGCGGCCATCGCCGCCTACCGGCGCGCCCGGGTGACGATCGCCGGCGGGTCGACCGCCTTCTACGCCGCGGTGCTCGGCCAGCAACGCGCCGCCATCGCCCGGGGTGAGCGCGGGCCCGTCGTGCCGACCCTGCGGATGCTGTCCGGCGGTGGCGCACCGAAGCCGCCGGAGCTGTTCACGCAGCTGCTGGCCGAGGCCGGTGTGCCGATCGTCCACGGCTACGGCATGACCGAGGCCCCCATGATCACCTCCGGCTGCCGCTCCGACACCGGCCGGCAGCTCGCGCACACCGACGGCCGCCCTGTGCTCGGCGTACGGGTACGGATCGTGCGCCCGGACGGAACAGTCGCCCCGCCTGCTCCTGGCGCCGAGGGCGAGATCCGGGTTCGCGGCGCGACCGTGTTCCACGGCTACACCGACCCGGCACTGACCGCCGCCGCCTTCGACGACGACGGCTGGTTCCGCACCGGCGACCTCGGGATCCTCGACGCGGACGGGCATCTCACCATCACCGGGCGGCTCAAGGATGTCATCATCCGCAAAGGCGAGAACATCTCGGCGAAGGAGATCGAGGATCTCCTGTTCACCCATCCGAAGGTCGGCGACGTCGCTGTCATCGGCCTGCCGGACCAGGAGCGCGGCGAGCGTGTCTGCGCGGTCGTCGAACCGCTCGCCACCGCCCCGGCAGCCGGTGACCCGACGCCCGGCACCTCGGCCCACCTGACGTTCGCCGAGATGACGGAGCATCTGCGGGCCGCGGGGCTGGCCCGGCACAAGGTCCCGGAGCAGCTCGAGGTCGTGACCGCGCTGCCCCGCAACGCCACGCTCAAGATCCTCAAGCACGTCCTGCGTGACCGCTACGGAAGCAGCTGACCGGCCGCTTACCGACGGCATCCGCGGTCGCCCAGCGCCGGCCGTCGGCTCGGGCTCGCGGCTCTGGGACCGAACCGTCGCATTCCCTCCTCTCCTGCGGCACGAAACACGATCTCCAGAATCGTGAAACGAGTGCGGCGGCAACGAAGGTTTCCCACCCCAGGTGACGTTAAACCCACCGGCTGTGAGCATCTACTCGACTCCCCCGATTGCGCGTTATCCTCACGGGCCCTACCGTCATACAGAAGGGCCTTGCCGGCCCAGCTATCGCCACCGAGCGACTGGAGTGAAATTGTAGTCTTCCGGGAAGGGCAGCACGATGGGTGAGAGACCTGGACGGTCGTGGGTACGAATATCTTTCTCCGGCCCGCCCGATCCAGCTGCCGGCCGAATTCGGCGCCGCGCCGATCAGGCTCTCTGGCTAGCCCTGGTTCCTTTACGCGAGCTGAACCGCAGGCGGCTGCTGTGGCCCAGAAACAGTCCACCGGGTCGCTGGCGACACTACCGGACCTTGGTCGCGAGGATGCTGCTCTTCGTGACAATCGCACTCATTCTCGCCTGGATCACGCTCGCCTTCCTCGTGGTGTTCGATGTGAGGGAGGACATGTGGTGGTGGGTTCCTGACGTCCAAGACGAGCACGGTGTGGACAAGGACCGCCGTGAAGGTTTCAACGTGCTGGTCAGCGCACTGGGACCAACGCTGCTCGTCACACTCGCCGGCCTGGCTGTCTACTTTCGACGGCTAGGTCAGGTCCGACGTTTCTACCAGCGCAAGGCAAAGCGGAACCCAGAGAGGCTCGTGCAGACCACGGGAAGCATCATCGGTGAAGTGGTGGGCCGCGACAGCCTGTGCGACGCCATCATCGAGAACTTACGGGACACCACCGAGCGGCGGGTGCACATAGTCGTCGGCGGAGTAGGAGCAGGAAAGACCGCGCTGCTGGTGCGGATGACCCAGCGGCTTGCCCACAAGGGCGCGATTCCGATTCCTATCCGCCTCAGGGACTACCAGAAAGATCTTGATTTCTGCAAGATGGCACGCAGACGCTTCGAGGAGGAGATTACTCCCTTCGTCTACTCTCAGGCCTCGGTGGACAGAATCTGGCGCCACCTCCGGTATACGGAAAACCGTATCGTCGTGCTCGCGGACGGCCTCGAGGAAGCATTGAAGGAGAAGAATGGCGAGCGGGACTCCTACTTGCGAAACGCGATCCGCCAGGCGCAGGAGGAGGGATTGCCGCTGGTCGTCACCTCCCGGCCACACGACCCCCTGAAGGCGATAGAGGCGGCGATTATCACCTTGGAGCCCCTGAGCCAGGAGGCCGCATTCGAGTACGTGTCCGCCGTGGACAAGGGACTGGACAGCCGGCGCCTCAACAGGGCAGTGGCGGCCGCGGGAGTGGCGGAGTCTCCCCTGTACCTTCAGATCACCAAGGAGCTGAACGAACTGGATATGCTCGGCCACATTCTACTCGACGACGAGGACGGGGCCGGCGACCCTCGTGACCGAGTGGACTGGCAGATTCGATTCGACCTCGCCGAAACATGGATCGAGGCCCTGGTCTCCGGTCGCCTGCATCCGGAACTACCCATCGGCGAAGAGGAACGAAAGGCTACCGTGGAATATCTTTCCGCGCTGGCAGCCGTCGGGCTCCGCAAGGACCGGGCCGAGGTCAGATTCGACGAGCTTGTCCCTGCGGTCAACTACCACACCGAGGACGACGTGCAGGGCCCGCCTCCGCCCGGATCTCATGGAGCACTGTCACGAAACGCCGAGGCCGAGGACCAGAACCCGAACGTCATGGTCCGCAGGGAGCTGGACCGACGACTGAAAAGAATCCTTTCCGGGAACCGGCCGGAAACACCCGATAACTCGACAGAGCTCTGCCCTGGCATTGACATCAGAGTGGCGACCACATGGGGAATGCGGATGGGGGTCATCGAGGAGCAGGACGGCGAGCAGGTACGCTTCCGGCATTCGATAATCCAGGCCTTCCTTGGATCAAGGTACATCGAGGAGATCCTCGCAGGAGAGCTACGTTCTTCCGGTGCCCTGCCGGATTGCCGACCGCGGGCGGACCAGAAGTTGATGGAGCCCGGACGCGAGATAACCATGGCCCTGATCTTCTATGCATGCAAGGAGAGCTTCAGGTGCTCCTGCAAGGTCGGTAAACAGCAGGAGAGCTGTCCTGTGGCCGCGGCGCGGCAACTATTGATCGACATGGCGGAAGCACTGCTTCAGAACACCCTGGAGAGCAGAGGGGGCCGAGAGTTCGCCGTCCTCACGGAGAACCGTGGAAGGCACCTCAAGGTGATCGACCTGTACGCCTCCGCTCTCGATGTCGACTGCTTTGACAACGCTCCTCACCACAAGGACATTGCGGCCGCCATCAGCGGCGAATGGGGAGAGCTCTGGGACTACGACCAGCAGACGCTGGTCACCGCGAAGAAGTCCTTGATCAGAAGAATGGGCGCTGCGGCCAGGCTGGTCGGCGCCATGAACGCCGGCAGACCATGCTACCGGGAAATGTTTCTCATCGGCCGTCAGGATCCGACGTACTCGGTGCGGTTCGCGGTCGGCCAGGAGATCGGCGACGGCGGCGACGCCGCTTACCGGGAGATTCCGGCCGAGGGGGGTGTCGCAGGTGTCGCAGGTGAGCCACGATGACGAGTGGCCTGACCACAGGTGGCAGACCGAGCGACAGCGCCGCCGAGCCATGCACCAGGAGATGGTCGATCATTCGCAGCAGGAGCGGGAGCGGGAGAGCAAGGAGCGACTGAAAAATCGCGAGAACTGGCAGGAAGCCGAGCTACGGGCGCGAATCCACCCCATCCTGGTGGCCACGGCAACCACCGAAAACCGCGGGAGTGCCCCATACAGCCTCGTGGAGACCCGAGTGAGGCAGGTACGTGATCACCTGCTGCCGAGGGACCAGGAGATTGCGTTGGCTCAGGGTTTCAAACTCGCCGCCAACCGCCGGGCCCGCGCGCGGGACAACGCGCGCGCCCGTGAGTTCCTCTCGGAACAGGCCTGGGAGATGCTCAAATATGCCAGGTTCTGGTATTCGCGCCTCACCCTGCTGCACGCGCTCACTCTCTGGGCGCTGCCCGATGACACCGAGCGGCCGCAGGACCTGCATGGCAAGGGCTCGGACCCGCAGGAGCTGGTCCGACAGTGGCTGCGGCCCGCCGATGATCGCATCGACATCCCTGAGCACCCGTTCGTCGACGCCGCTCGCCGGCTCTCAATATGCGCGTTGCAGACTCGGAAACCCGAGAAGTTCCTGTGGATCGATGAGGCTGGCACCGCAGCCCAGGTCGGGTCGGAGAACGCGGGTCTGAAGGACCGCCGCAGGGAGTGCCTGTGGATCGCGCCGTCCGCTGGCTGGAGCACCCTTGAACCGACGGCCCAGCAGCTCCTCGCGGACGTCCTGATACTTCTGATCCTGGCGGAGCGCGGCGACAGAATGGACGACCGGATGCGTCGCTTCGAGCGCACGGAGGTCGACCGGCCACCTCTGCTACCGCCCTGTCTGACAAGAAGCCGTCGTCCGTTGGATCCGATGCGGACCGAGGTACGTTCCGCCGATTCTCCGCCTGGCTCGAACTGCTCCGACAGGTGCTCCTTCGAGCTTTGCCCATTTCCACCAAAAGGGCCTGAAAGTCGAATAGAGTTCAGCGAGACCTTCTGCATGACGCAGCGGGCAATGCTGCGTGCCTGGCGCCCCAGATCGTGGGTGAGCCTGCGGTTCCGTCGCAAGGCACGCTGGCAGCGGCATGTGCCGGTGGCCGACCTCCGTCAGTTCTGGAGTGAGATGGAGGGCCGAGCCTGGGACCGACCAGTGGAAGAGGTCCGTCCATAGCTCGGATCTACTTCACCGCGGTGGGAGCGACAGGGGCGCCGAGGGCGCCGGTGAACGGTTCGGGGGTCGCCGTCAGCAGGAAGGTGTACTCGCCGTCGGCGCCGCAGTCCGCGGCGAGGGCTTCCAGGTCGAAGTTCTGGCCCTGCAACAGGCCCATCTCGACGAGGTGGAGCAGGTGCACGGGCAGCAGCAGGTCGGGCCGTTCGCAGGGGAAGACCTCGAAGGTCAGGGTGTCGATGGCCACGGCGGCCACGTCCCGGGCGCGCAGCCAGCGCACCGTGCCCAGCGACATCCCCGGTGACGGGTAGGTGTAGCCGGTGCGGTCGCCGGCGTGGAGCAGCTGGATGTGCCCGGTGCGCACCAGCAGGATGTCGCCGGGCGCGACGGTGGTGCCGGCGAGGTCCGCGGCGGCGTCGAGGTCGTCGGCGGTGATGGCGTGGCCGCCCGGCAGGCGGTCGACGCCCCTCACGCGGGCGACGTCGAGCAGGACACCCCGCCCGGCCACGGCACCGATCTTGTCAGCGCCGCAGCGGGCGGCGCCGGCAGCGGTCACCGTCGACGCCGGGAAGCCGTTGTACAGCCGGCCGGCGTAGGTGGCGTGCGCGAGCGCGTCCCAGTGCGTCGCCGCCTGCAGGCCCATGACGACGATGTCGTCGCTGAAGCTGACGTCGGCCGGGTCGCCGGTCAGCGGCTCGTTGACCGACAGCATGGTGCGCAGCGGGTTCAGGCGGCCGGGCACCATGCCGGTCTGCGGGCCGTTCGCCGACAACGGCAGCGCGAGCGGGAACAGCCGGCCGTGGCGGGCGAGGGCGGCGCCGGCCCGCACCGCCTCGGGGGTGAGCAGGTTGAGCGTTCCGCGCTCGTCCGCCGGGCCCCAGCGGCCCCAGTTGTTGACCGCCCGCGCCAGTTCGTGGAACTCCTCCGGCATCACCAACCGACCGGTCCCCTCCCTGCCACGGTGAAAGCGGAACGACGAGACGACGAGACGGTCAGCCGTCGAGGGACGTCCGGACCACCCACATCGAGAAGTACTGGGCGGCGCCGCCGTAGGCCTGGGCGAGGGCGACCCGGGCACCGTCCACCTGGTGCTCCCCCGCCTGCCCGCGGACCTGCTGCGCCGCCTCGGCGAAGCGCAGCATGCCGGACGCACCGATCGGGTTGGACGACAGCACCCCGCCCGACGGGTTCACCGGGAAGCTGCCGCCGATCTCGGTCTCACCGCGGTCGACGAGCTTCCACCCCTCCCCCGGCCCGGCGATGTCATGGCCTTCCAGCCACATCGGCTCGTACCAGGAGAACGGGACGTACAGCTCGGCGACGTCGATGTCGGCCAGCGGGTCGGTGATGCCGGCCTGGCGGTACAGGTCCGCCGCGCATTCGACGCCGCCGCGCGGGCGGATCGGGTCGCGGCCGGGGAACGACGACGGCTCGCTGCGCATCGCGGTGGCCGCGACCCAGGCCGGCGCCCGGCCGTCGGCGGCGGCTTCGAGGCCGCCCGCCTCGTCGGTCAGGACCAGCGCGCAGGCGCCGTCCGACGACGGGCAGGACTCCAGCCAGTGCAGTGGGTCCCACAGCATCGGCGACTCGCGCACCTTCTCGATCGTGATGTCGGGCAGCCGCAGGTGCGCGTACGGGTTCTTCAGCGCGTTGAGCCGGTCCTTGACCGCGACCTGCCAGCCGATGTGCTCCGGCGCCCCGCTGCGGCGGATGTAGGCGCGGATCCACGGCGCGAAGATGCCCCCGGCGCCCATGCTGCCGGACTTCCCACCGCTCAGCCCCCACTGTGCGTTGCCTTCGGACTGCTTCTCGAAGGCGACCGCGAGCACCCGCCGGTGCGCCCGGGCGTGGATGAGATGCGCGGCGACGATGGCGGTGGAGCCGCCGACACTGCCCGCGGTGTGCACGCGCATGATCGGCTTGCCGGCGGCGCCGAGCGCGTCCGCCAGGTACAGCTCCGGCATCATCACGCCTTCGAACGCGTCCGGCGCCTTGCCGATCACGATCGCGTCGACGTCCCGCCAGGTCATCGCCGCGTCCTCCAACGCGCGCAGCGCGGCCTCGCGGACCAGGCCGGCGAGTGAGACGTCCTGGCGCTTCGTCCGGTGGTGGGTCTGGCCGACACCGACCACCGCGCACGGCTCAGCGCTCACCGCGCACCTCCGGTCGTCTCGAGCACACAGACGAGGTTCTGTTGCAGGCACGGCCCGGACGTCGCATGCGCCACGGCGCGGGCGGCACCGCTCTCGCGGGCGGCGGCGTGCTCCCGGGCAGCCCGGGCTGCCTCGGCGATCCGGACCAGGCCGGTCGCCATCACCGGGTTCGCCGCCAGCGCGCCCCCCGACGGGTTGATCTGGACGGCGCCGGGGTCGAGGCCGAGGGCCTCGGTGAGGATCAGCTCCTGGTGGCTGTAGGTCGCCGACAGCTCGGCGACGTCCACCGGCCCGTCGCCCACCCCGGCGGCCTGGCCGGCCAGCCGGGTCGACGTCGAGGTGGTGAGGTCACGCATGCCGGGCTGGTGCGGTTCGACTCGGTGCTCGATCGCCCTGATCCAGACCGGGACGATGCCGTGCTCGGCGGCGAGCCGCAGCGCGACCGGGCGGGTGGCGAGCACGACCGCGCAGGCCCCGTCCGTCACCGGCGGAAGGTCGCTGGCTCGTAGCGGGTCGCGCACGTATGGGTTGGCGAGCAGGTCGTCGGCCGTCTCGGTGCCGGAGACGACGGCGTGCGGGCTGCCGACGCCGGCCCGGCGGGAGCGGGCTGCCACCTCGGCGAGGTCGCGCTCGGTCGCCCGGCCCGCCTCGATCAGGGCCCTGGCCTGCAGTGCCGCGAACGTGTGCGGGTCGGCGCCGAGCGGCGCCAGGTAGTAGGGGTCGCCCTGCAGGGCCAGCACGATGTCGAGCTCGCCGGTGGACGACTTCCCGGAGCCGAAGACGAGCGCCGTCTGCTCGGGGTCGGCGCCGGTGTGCGGGGCGATCCGCAGCCGGATCCACGCCTCGTGCAGCGCCCAGGCGCCGTCCATCTCGACGTGGGATTCCTTGATGGGTGGCCAGGCGCCGACGGCGTCCAGGTTGGCGACGAAGGTGAACGTGCCGCCGGAGAGGTAGTCGCTGCTGCCGGAGCAGGTGAAGTCGATCTCCTGGCGGGTCAGGTGCGCCGCGGCGAGCGCCTCCGTCACGGTCGCGAGGCACAGCTGCACCTCGGTCTGCTCGGCGAACGACACCATCGGCGATACCGCGTAGCCGACGACGGCAACCTCGGGCTCGGCGGCGCCGGTCCTGTTGTCAGCCATCTCAGAACACCCGCTCGATCGCGTCGGCGACGGCGACGTCCGGCTCGCCGGTCGGCCGCCAGCCTTCGATGACCCCGTCGACAGCGCCCCAGCCCCGGTTGGTGAGCGCGCTGGTGTCGCGTTCCTCCGGCGGCAGCCACGCCGCCGCCACCCGCATCCCGACCCGGACGTCGGCGTTGTCGACGTCGACGACGGCCTGCAGGCCGAGCAGCGCGTCGGCCTCGTCGAGCAGCACCGACACCCGGGCGAACGGCTCCGTCTCGCGCTGCCCGGGGTAGGGCACGGGGGTGACGATCGTGAAGTTGGTGACGACCCCGCGGTCGGGCAGCACGACGTCGTCGTCCGGGCCGAGGGGGACGGCGTCGATCGGGCAGAAGTCGCGCGGCGGCACGTACACGAGGCCGCACCGGGTGCAGCGCTGCCCCATCAGGACTCCGGCGAGCAGCGAGTCGGCGTACCGGGAGCCGGCCGGGGCGAGCCGTTCGACGTACCGCAGCGACGACGGGATCTCGACCACCGAGACCGGTTCCAGCGCCGGGGCCGGCTCCTGCTCCGAGGCGGGCTCGGGCTCGGCGGCCTCAGCCGGAGCAGCCGCCTCCGGCGGTTCCGCGGAACCGCCGGGAACGAAGCAGACGAGGTCGTCGAGGTGCCCGCGCGGGGTGTCACGCCAGCGCGGGACGACCCGCAGGCCGGTCGTCATCGCGGCCGGGTCACCGGCGTCGACGGCGTGGAACAGGGCGGTGTCGGCACCGTCGAGCTGGATGAGCGCGAAGGCGAACGGGTGGTCGAACGGGTGCGCGCGGGTCGGCTCGGGCACCCAGGTCCAGGTGCGCACCGTGCCCGCCGGGCCGACGTCGACCGGGGTGGGATCGCTGGCCTCGCCGGTCTCCGGGTCGTATTCGAGCGGAGGGACCAGCACCCGGCCGCCGGCGCGCACACCGGTCAGGCGGCGCTGGCCGAGGGCGGCCACATAGGCGCCGACGACCGGTCCGAGGCTGCGACGGTAGGGAAACTCGACCTTGCTCTCCAGCAGCCGTGCCACGTCTTTCGACCTCCCGTTGGCCGGTGGGTCCGTTCGCTCAGGGACGGTAGGGGCGGCAGCACCTGCGGTCAAGCGCTTGCTTGGGAATGGTGAAACCGACCAGGTCGGCCCGTAGGTGGCGGGTGGGCCGTTGCGCACCCATACGAGAACGTGTTTCATTATGTGACCCGAAGCACAACATCGGTAGTCCGTCGGGCGATCCGTCGGCCGCGGTCTCCCGCACGGACCGCACACGGCCCGGCCACCGCCGGCCACCGTCGGCGACCCCGCGGCTTCCACCACCGGCGGGCCGGGCGACGTCACAGAGAAACGGCAACCGGATGCACGAGTTCCTCGTCTTCACGATCAGTGGTCTCACCACAGCCGGCATCTACGCGATCACCGCCAGCGGACTGACGCTGACCTACGTGACAACGGGCGTGTTCAACGTCGCCCACGGCGCCACCGGCATGATCGCCGCGTTCGCCTACTGGCAGCTGCGCGTCGGCTGGGGCTGGCCCACGCCGGTCGCCCTGCTGCTGTGCGTCTGCGTGCTGGCCCCGGCGCTCGGCATCCTGATCGAGCGCCTCGTCATGCGGCGCCTGGACGGGACCTCACCGACGACGCGGCTGATGGCGACGGTCGCACTGCTCGTCAGCCTGCTCAGCGCCGCGCAGTGGATCTGGGATCCGTCCGACTTCCGTGCCCTGAGCGAACTGTTCCCCGGCTCCGGCTTCACCGTGGCGGGTGTCGCGGTGCCCTACGACGACGTGCTCGTCCTCGGGCTCGCGGCGCTGGTCGCCGCCGGGCTGTGGGCGCTGCTGCACTTCACCCGGGTCGGGGTCGCGATGCGCGCGGTGGTGGACGACCGGACGCTCACCGTGCTGAACGGCGCCCGCCCGACGGCGACGTCCCGCCTCGCCTGGGCCATCGGCACCTCGCTGGCGGCGCTGGCCGGGATTCTGGTCGCGCCGAAGCTGACGCTGTCCGCCATCCCGCTCACGCTGCTGATCGTCAACGCGTACGCGGCGGCGGTGATCGGCGGGCTGCGCAGCCTGCCGCTGACGTTCGTCGGGGCGTTGGTCGTCGGGCTGGCGAACGACTACGGCATCGGTTACCTGCCGAAGATCCACACCGGTGCCCAGTACCTGACCGGCCTGGTCGCGATCATCCCGGTGGTGGTGCTGGCGCTGGCGCTGCTGGTGCTGCCGTCGTCCCGGCCGCGAGGCCGCCCGGCCTCGCGGATCCGAGAGATCACCCCGTCGCCGAGCTGGCCCGCGGCCGGGCTGCTGGTCGCCGGCACCCTGCTCGGGGCGGCCATCGCCGTCACCACCGTCACCGAGGCGGACCTGTTCTCCTCCACCCAGATGTGGGGCCTGGGCATCGTCGGGCTGTCGGTGGTGCCGCTGGTCGGCTACGCCGGTCAGACGTCGCTGTGCCAGCTCTCCTTCGCCGGGATCGGCGCGGTCGTCGTGGCGCACGCCGGCGCGGACGGCAACCCGCTCTCGCTGCTGCTCGCCGCGGCCGTGACGGCGCTGGTCGGCGCGCTGGTGTCGCTGCCCGCGCTGCGGCTGTCCGGCATCTACCTGGCGCTGCTCACCGGCGCGTTCGCGGTCGCGCTCGACGGCTGGATCTTCCAGCTGCCGGCGTTCACCGTGTTCGGGCACCGGTTCGACCTGTTCGGCGCCGGCTCGCTCACGTTCACCCGGTTCCACGCCTTCGGCGCCGACACCGCCGGCACCCGGCCCTACTTCGTCTTCGGCGCCGTCGTGTTCTGCCTGGTCATCCTCGGCCTGGTCGGGCTGCGCCGCAGCGATCTCGGGCAGCGCCTCATCGCGCGCAAGGAGAGCCCGACCGCCTGCACGACCATCGGCGTCAACCTGCGAACGACGAACCTCGCCGTGTTCACGCTGTCCGCGGCCATCGCCGGGCTCGGCGGCGGCATCTACGCGGCCGGGCTGCAGTCGGCGACCCCGGAGACGTTCACGTTCGTCACCGGCCTGACCGTGCTGCTGATCGTGGTGGTGGCGGGGGTCAGCTCGCTCGGCAGTGGTCTCGCGGTGGCCCTGCTGCTGGGGACGTCCAGCCTGTCGAACGCCTTCGGTGGTGACGCGACGAGGATCACCGCGACCGCGGTCGGGCTGTCCGCGATCGCACTGGCCGCGAACCCGAACGGGCTGATCCCGGGCTTCCTGCGGCCCGCGTTCGCCCCGGTCGCCCGGGCCCCGGGCGTCGCGGTCGCCGGGCTCGGGGTGCTGGGCCTGCTCTGGGCAGCCCGCCTGGTGGACCTCATCGACGGCTACTCGCTCGTGCTCGGTGTCCTGCTGCTGGTGGCGGCGGTGCCGGTGCTCGCCGCGATGGTCGCCGGCAGCCGGCTCGCCGCCCGCCAGGACGGGCCGTCGTCCGGCACCGGCGGACTGCCGGACGGCGGCCTGTCCGAACCGCTGGAGTGGCTCGGACTGCGGGGGCAGGTGGGGCGGGCGGACATCGCGGCCGTCGACCGGGCGCTCGGCCTGCCGGAGGTGGCGCATGCCCGCCCCTGAGACCAGCCCCGCCCTTGAGGTGCTCTCCGTTCTCGAGGTCGACGGCATCACCGTCCGCTACGGGGCGCACGTGATCCTGGGCGGTGTCAGCCTGGCGGTACCCGCCGGGCGGGTGACCGGCCTGATCGGCCCCAACGGGGCGGGCAAGACGACGTTGTTCAACGTCATCACCGGTCTCCTGACACCGACGGGCGGCGGCGTCCGGCTCGGCGGGCACCAGCTCGCAGGCCTCGCCCCGCACGAGCGGGCCCGCCTGGGCATGGCCCGCACCTTCCAGCAGCTGGAGCTGTTCGGGCAGCTCACCGTCCTGGAGAACGTGCTGATCGCGGTGCGCATGCGCGAACGGTGGACCAGAAGCCGCCGGCGCGGCGGCCGGCACAACGCCGCCGGCACGGGCCGCCCCGCCGGCGCGCGTCCCGCCGGGGGGCGCGCCGAGGCGGCGGGGCTCATCGCCCGGGTCGGTCTCACCGCGGTCGCCGACGAGCGCGCCGACTCCCTGCCCACCGGGCTGGGGCGGCTGGTCGAGCTGGCCCGGGCCCTCGCGATCCGTCCGTCGGTGCTGCTGCTGGACGAACCGGCGTCGGGGCAGGACGGCCAGGAGACGGCGAGGTTCGCGGCGCTGCTGCGGGAGCTGGCCGCCGACGGCATGGCCATCCTGCTCGTCGAGCACGACATGGACCTGGTGATGGATGTGTGCGAACACCTCTACGTCCTCGACTTCGGGGAGCTGATGGTGGCCGGCAGCCCGGCGCAGGTGCGGTCCGACCCGCGGGTGCGCACCGCCTACCTCGGCGACACCGGATCGGACCAGCTCGTCCGGGAACCTCGGTGAGCGCCGCCCGGACGCAGCCGCCGCTGCTGGCGCTGCGCGGCGTGGAGGCCGGCTACGGCGCCATCACCGTGCTGCACAGCATCGATCTCGAGGTCGCGGCCGGCGAGGTGCTCGCCGTGCTCGGGCCCAACGGGGCGGGCAAGAGCACCACGCTGCGGGTGGCCGCCGGGCTGCATCGTCCGTCCGCGGGCGATCTGCTGCTCGACGGGCGGCCGGTGACCGGCGCGGATCCGGTCGCGCTCGCCCGCAGCGGCCTGTGCCTGATCCCGGAGGGGCGCGGGATCTTCCCCACGCTCACCGTCGGGGAGAACCTGCGGATGGTGACCTACCGGGGGGTTTCCCGGGCGGAGGTCGAGCACCGGGCGTTCACCGCGTTTCCCCGGCTCGCGCAGCGGCGGCGCCAGCGTGCCGGCACCATGTCCGGCGGCGAGCAGCAGATGCTCGCCATGGCCCGCGCGATCGCCGGCGACCCCGCCGTCCTGCTGCTGGACGAGCTGTCCATGGGGCTGGCGCCGCGCATCGTCGGGGAGCTCTACGACAAGGTCCACGAGATCGCCGCGACCGGCGTGACCATCGTCGCCGTCGAGCAGTTCGCGGCGGCGGTGCTCGGGGTCGCGACCACCGCCGTGGTGATGGCGGACGGACGGATCGTGCTCGCCGGCGCACCGGACGACATCCGAGGCGAGCTGCAGGGCGTGTACCTGGGCGGGCCCGCGCAGCCCGGCCGGCCCCGCCCGGGTTCACCGCCGCCGACGGCAGACCACCGCAACGACGTGTTGACGGAGAGGGCATGAGCGCCGAGACGACCACGACCACGAGCACCGCCGCGAACACCATGAACACCGCGACCACCCCGACGGACACCGAGACGAGCACCGCGACTGCGACGGACCGGTCGGACCGGTTCCGCGCCGAGCTCACCCGGCTGCGCATCCGCGACCCGCGGACCCGCCTCGACGCCCAGCTGCTGCGCCTCGGCGTGGTCCTGATGGCGCTCGGGATCCTCCTCGCGGTCTTCGGCTACACCATCTCGCACGCGACCACGAACCCGTTGCAGCAGCGGGACGCCCTCAACATGTCGCTGATCGGCGTCTGCGTGACGGTCACCGGGACGGCGCTCTTCCTGCGCTACTCGCTGACCGGCTTCCTGCGCTTCTGGCTGGCCCGCATCCTGTTCGAACAGCGGGAGCAGCACGAACAGCGGGAGCAGCGGGAGCAGCGGGAGCAGCGGGAGCAGCGGGAGCAGCGGGAGCAGCAGGCCTGTCTCGCCGAGCGGGGCGGGGCGTGCTGAGATGCACCTCGCGTACACACCCGAGCAGGAGAAGCTGCGCGCCGAGCTGCGTGACTACTACGCCGAGCTCATCGACGCCGACACCCGGGCCGCCCTCGACGCCGACCTCACCGGGCCGGTGATGCGCCGGCTCGTCCGCCGGATGGGTGCCGACGGCTGGCTCGGTCTCGGCTGGCCGGCCCGCTACGGCGGACGCGGGCTCGGTCATGTCGAGCAGTTCATCTTCTTCGACGAGTCGCTGCGGGCCCGCGCGCCGGTGCCGATGCTGACGATCAACACCATCGGGCCGACGCTGATGCAGTTCGGCACGGACGCGCAGCGGGAACGGTTCCTGCCCGCGATCCTCGCCGGCGAGGTCCATTTCTGCGTCGGCTACAGCGAGCCGGAGGCGGGCACCGACCTGGCGTCGCTGCGCACCACCGCCGTCCGCGACGGCGACAGCTACCTCGTCAACGGGTCGAAGCTGTGGACGAGCTACGCCCAGACCGCCGACTTCTGCTGGCTGGCGGTCCGGACGAACCCGCACGTGCGCAAGCACCGCGGGATCTCGATCCTGATCGTGCCGATGGACACCCCCGGCATCACCGTCAGCCCGCTGTCGCTGCTCGGCGAGCACGAGATCGCCGCCGTGCACTACGACCAGGTGCGGGTGCCGGCGGCGAACCTCGTCGGCGGCGAGGACAACGGCTGGACGGTCATCACGAACCAGCTCAACCACGAGCGGGTGACGCTGGCCAGCCCCGGCATGGTCGACAGCGCGTTGACGGACGTCCGGCGCTGGGCCGCGAGCACCCGGCTGCCCGACGGCCGCCGTGTCATCGACCAGGACTGGGTGCGGGCGAACCTGGCCCACGCCTACGCCGGGTTCTCCGTGCTGCGCCTGCTCAACTGGAAGGTCGCCGCGGACGGCGAGCGCGGCGTGCTGGACGTCGCCGACGCCAGCGGCATCAAGGTCTTCGGCACCGAGCACTACCTCGACGCCCTCACCCTGCTCATGGAGATTGTCGGCGAGCCCGGCTACCTTCGGGCCTCGTCACCCGGCGCCGTGCTCGCCGGCCGGCTGGAGTCGCTTTACCGCGGCCTGGTGATCCTCACCTTCGGCGGCGGCGTGAACGAGCTGCAACGGGACCTGATCGCCCAGTTCGGCCTCGGGCTCCCCGTCACCCGCTGACGCGTACCGACGCGTACCGACGCGCGCCGACTCCGCTGACTCCCGCTGACTCCCGCTGACGTCCGGAAGGACCTGACCGTGGACTTCACCCTGAGCGAGCCGGAGCTGGCGGTCGACGAGCTCGCCGGCCGCCTGTTCGGCGACCACGCTTCCCCGGAGCGGCTGCGGGCCGCCGAGGAGGGCGCCGGTCCTCCCTTCGACCGCGACCTGTGGACCGCGCTCGCCGACGCCGGCCTGCTCGGCACGGCCGTTCCGGAGGAGGCGGGCGGTCTCGGCCTCGGCCTGGTCGCACTCGCCCGGCTGCTGGAGCACGCCGGACGGACGGCGGCGCCGGTCCCCGCCCTGGCCACCCTCGGGTACGCCGTGCCCCCGATCGTCCGCTTCGGGACGCCGGCTCTGCGGGACGCCCTGCTGCCGGGGGTGCTCGACGGCTCCACCGTGCTGACGGCGGCGCTGGCCGAGCCGCTCGGCGACCCACGCCGCCCGGCGACGACCGCCCGCACCGAGGTCAGCGGCGAGGTCAGCGGCGCGGGGGCCGAGGGCGGCGGCCCGGGCAGCAGCGGCGCGGGGCCCGGCCCGGGCGGAGGCTGGGTGCTCTCCGGGACGAAGACCTGCGTCCCGGCCGGAATGATCGCCGACGCGATCCTGGTGTCGGCGACGACCGAGACCGGCGCCGGGCTGTTCCTCGTCGACCCGGCCGCCCCCGGTGTGACCCGGCGGGCGCAGCGGACGATCGCCTGGGCCGTCGAGGCCGAGCTGGAGCTCACCGACGTCCGGGTGGCACCCACCGCGGCGGTCGGCCCACTCGACACAAGCGCGCTCGACTGGACCCTCGCCCGGGCGACGACGGCGAGCTGCGCGGTGATGGCCGGCGTCGTCGACGAGGCGCTGCGCCTCACCTCGCTGCACACCCGCACCCGCGAGCAGTTCGGACATCCGATCGCGGGCTTCCAGGCGGTGCGCCAGCGCCTCGCCGACGGGTTCATCGACGCCCGGGCCATCCGCTGGACGGCCGCGGAGGCGCTGTGGCGGCTCGACGAGGGACTGCCCGCGGCGAAGGAGGTCGCCGTCGCGAAGCTCATCGCGGCGAGCGGCGGGCGGCGGGTCACCCGGGCCGCGCAGCATCTGCACGGCGCGACCGGCGTCGACCGCACCTACCCGGTGCACCGCTGCTACGTGCTGGCCAAGCAGCTGGAGCTCGCCCTGGGCGGGGTCAGCCGCCAGGCCGCCGCGCTCGGCGCGCTGCTCGCCGACGAGCCCCTGCCAGCCTGACCCACACTCCCGGCCCAGCCCCGGGCTCCCCGCCCAGCCCCGACATCGATTGGTGCGAACGACGTGTTCCTGGACTACACACCGGAACAGCTGGCGCTGCGCCGGCGGCTGCGCGCGTACTTCGCCGAGCTGCTCGCCCCAGCCGACCGCGCCGACCTGGCGTCGCCCGACACCGCGAGCCCGGCCTTCCGCCGGATCGTCCGCCGGCTCGGCGCGGACGGCTGGCTGGGCCTCGGGTGGCCGGTCGAGTACGGCGGCCAGGGCCGGCCCGCGACCGACCAGTACGTCATGTTCGACGAGGTGCAGCGGGCCGGCGTCCCGTTCCCGTTCGTCACCGTGAACACGGTCGGGCCGACGCTGATGCGGTTCGGGTCGGATCAGCAGAAGGAGCGGCACCTGCCCGCCGTCCTCGCCGGTGAGTCCGTCTTCGCGATCGGCTACAGCGAGCCGGAGGCGGGCACCGACCTCGCCTCGCTGCGGACGTCCGCCCGGCTCGACGGCGACGAGTGGGTGGTGCGCGGCGGGAAGGTCTTCACCTCGGGCGCCAACCACGCCGACCACATCTGGCTGGCCGCCCGGACCGACCCCGACCTGCCCCGCCACCGGGGCATCTCCATCTTCCTGGTGCCGACCGCGCAACCAGGCTTCCGGTGGACGCCGATCATGACCGTGGGCGGTGTGATGACGACGGCGACCTACTACGACGACGTGCGCGTCCCGGCGGCGAACCTGGTCGGTGAGCGGGGCGGCGGCTGGCGCATGATCACCACCCAGCTCAACCACGAACGGGTCGGCCTCGCCGCGCTCGGCGGCCACGCCTGGCGGATGTGGGGTGAGGTGCGCCGCTGGGCGCTGGCCACCCCCGACCCTGCCCCCGCCGCCGGGGCGCCCGCGGGCGCGCGCATCGCCGACCGGCCGTGGGTGCGCGCCGACCTGGCCCGCTGCTTCGCCCGGCTCGAGGTGATGAAGCTGCTCAACTGGCAGATGGCCACCACGATCGCGACCGGTGAGCTGCGCCCCGCCGACTCCAGCACCGTGAAGTTCTACGGCACCGAGACGCACGTCGAGGTCTACCGGCTGCTGCTGGGCATCCTCGGCGCCGGCGCCTGGCTGCGCACCGGCTCCCCCGGCGCCCTGCTGGCCGGCGAGATCGAACGCGCCGCGCGGGCCGCGCAGATCAACACCTTCGGCGGAGGAGTGAACGAGGTGCAACGGGAGATCGTCGCGAGCGCCGGCCTCGGCATGGCCCGCCGGGCCAGGTGACGCAGCGATGGACCTGACCTTCGACGAAAGCCAGGACGCGCTGCGCGAGCTCGCGGCGGAACTGTTCGCCAAGCGGTCCCCGGTCGCCCGGGTGACGGCCGTCGAGGCGACCGAGGAGCGCGTCGACCGTGAGCTGTGGGCCGATCTCGGCGGCGCCGGCCTGCTCGGGGTGGCCCTGCCCGAGGAGCTGGGCGGCGCCGGCCTCGGCCTGGTCGAGGCCGCCATCGTCTGCGTCGAACAGGGCCGCGTCGTCGCCCCCGTACCCCTGCTCTGGACGATCGCCGCTGCCCGCGTCCTCGCGCACGCGGCCCTGGTCTCAGGCCCGACTCCGGTTCCGGTTCCCGTTTCGGGGGTTGCGGCGGCCGACCCCGATCCCGCCGAGCCATTCGGTTCCGCGGAACCGGCACAGCCCGGCGGTTCCGCGGAAACGCAGCATCCCACCGGTTCCACGGAGCCGGCACGCCCGGCCTGGGCGGAGGACATCCTGGCACTGCTGCGCCGGGTGGTCGCTGGCGCGGCGATACTGACCTGCGCACCGGAGCAGGTCGCCGCACCGCTACGGGTGACCGCGACCGGCCCCGCCGCCGGGCGGGTGAGCGGACGGATCGCCGGAGTGCCGTACGCCCACGTCGCCGACCGCATCCTGCTGCCCATCGGCGCGGACGGCTGGCTCATCGACCCGTCGAGCCCGGGCGCCACCGTGCGATCGGGTCCGTCCACCAGCGGTGAGCTGCACGGCGAGCTGGAGCTCGACGACGTGCCCGCGCTGCGCCTGCCCGGCGCGGCCACCGACCTGCGGGCGCATCTGCTGGTGCTGCTCGCCGCCCTCGCCGCCGGAGTGACGGCCGCGGCGCTGCAGATGGCCGCGGAGCACACGTCGACCCGCACCCAGTTCGGCCGACCCCTGTCGACCTTCCAGGGCGTGGCCCTCAAGGCCGCCGATGCCTACGTCGACACCGTCGGCATCTCCGCCACCGCCATGCAGGCCGCCTGGCGCCTCGATCAGGGCCTGGACGCCGCCGCCGAGATCCTCACCGCGGCCTGGTGGGCCGCCGAGGCCGGCCAGCACTGCGTCCATCTCACCCAGCACCTGCACGGCGGCCTCGGCGCCGACGTCTCCTACCCCGTCCACCGCTACTTCCTCTGGGGCAAACAGATCGAGCTGCTCACCGGCGGCGCCTCAGCGCTGCTGAGCGAACTCGGCGACACCCTCGTACACCTCGACGACCCCGGCGACGCCTGCTGAACCGATCCCTGTGACACATGACTGGGGAGACGCAGGCGCCGAGGCCGTCGCGACCGGCGCGCTGCAGACCGACCTGGATCTTCCCCATCGGAACCCCGGCCGGGGCTCCAGCCCAAGCGCGGTGTGGGCGGTGGGGCGGCGCTGGGCGGCGAGCACGCCCGGCGGCTCGCCGGCGTAGCGCACGACCTCGCGGGTGAGGTGGCTCTGGTCGGCGTAGCCGTGCCGGGCCGCGACCTGGGCGAGTGGGAGCCGGCCGAGGTCCGCCGCCGCGTGTTCGAACCGGACCACGGCCGCGGCGGCCTTGGGCGTCAGTCCGACCTGGTCGCGGAAGCGGGCGACCGCGTGCCGCCCGCTCCAGCCGGTGCGCTCGACGAGCTCGCCGATCCGGGCCTGGCCGCCGGACGCCTGGATCCGGTCCCACATCCAGGCCACGAACGGCTCCGGTTCGGGGCCGGCGCCGGCCGCGGCGAGCCGGAGCACGGCGTCCTCGACGAGTGCGAGTCGTTCGCCCCATGAGCCCGCGGCGGCGAGCCGGTCGGGCAGCGATCCCGCCAGTGCCGGCGCGACGTCGCCCACCGGCAGGATGCGTCCCGCGAGGTCGCGGCCGGGTGCGCCGAGGAGCCGGTACGCGCCGAGCGGGGTCAGGTACACCTGCACGCAGCGCTGGCTGCGCTCGAAGCGGGTCGTCGCATGGCCCCGCATGAAACCGGCCACGAAGGATCGGTGGCGACCCGCGCCCTCCCCGTCGGAAAGGGCGACCACCTCGAGTGGGTCGCCGAAGGACAGCACCAGCGGCAGCAGGCTCCCGGCCGGCTGCCGGCGCTCGACCGGTCGCTCGGCCCGCTGCTGGTAGCCGACGATGCCCGCGACCAGCCCGGCGAGAGCCGGGTGCGCGGGACGCCGGACAAGCTCGGGGGCTGAGGCTGTGGCCGACATGGGCCGAGGGTAGCGGCGGTCAGATTTCTTCAAGCCGACACCGGTCCCGCCACGGCAGCATCACCGCTGGTGAGTCGAGTGGTCGACTGATCGCATGAACGATCGAGGACGGGAGAGATGACATGCGCAGGCTGGTGGCCGTCGAGTTCCTCAGCGTCGACGGTGTGATGCAGGGGCTCGGTTCGCCCGACGAGGACCGCGACGGTGGCTTCGAGCACGGCGGCTGGGGTGTTCCCTACGCGGAGGCGCTGCACGAGGTGATCGATCCGGCCGGGCTCGGCGGGACCTCGGCATACCTGTTCGGGCGCCGGACATACGAGAAGATGGCCGCGTTCTGGCCGTTCCAGCCGAACGACAACCCCATGGCGGCGACTCTGAACACGACGCCGAAGTACGTCGCGACCCGGACGCTGAGCGCCCCGCTCGGCTGGGAGGGCGCGGAGCCCCTCGACGGCGACCTGGTCACAGCGGTGACCCGGCTGAAGAACACCGCGGGCCGCGGGGACGTCGTGGTACTCGGCAGTGGGGCGTTGGTCCGGCAGCTGATGGAGGTCGATCTCGTCGACGAGCTGCGGCTGTTCGTGCACCCGCTGTTGCTCGGGGCCGGGAAACGCCTGTTCGGTGGACTGCCGGCGCCACGGCCACTCCGGCTGACCAGCAGCGGCACGACGAGTAGGGGAACAGTCGCCCTCACCTATGCCGTCGAAGGCCGCCGTCCCGCGCCGGCGAGCGTGTAGGCAGCGGAATCAGCGTGTCTGCCCCACGGCGTTGAGCTGCCGTGCGACGTGGATCTCGGGGTACTGGCCGGACCGGGTGCGCACCGGACAGGCCTCTCGACAAGCAAGCGCTTGGTAGGAGCATAATCCGGGCATGGCCCGAAGCCCAGTATCGTCGCCCGACCAGCCAGCTCGCCGCCCGCGCCGGGGCGCGACCGCGCCGGCGGCTGACGCCGAGCCCGCTCCAGCGAACGGCGACCGGCGCAACGCCGCCAACCGGGGTGGCAGCGGCCGGCGCGCTGGCGGTGGCCGGGCCGGCGGAGCGGGCGAATCGGAGCGCCGGGCCGCGATCGTCGGGCTGGCCGCCGACCTGTTCGCCGAGCGCGGCTACCGGGCTACCACGGTACGCGAGATCGCCGACGCGGCCGGAATGCTCTCCGGCAGCCTGTACCACCATTTCGACTCCAAGGAGTCGATCATCGACGAGCTGCTGTCCAGCTATCTGGACGATCTGCACCGCGAATACGAGGCCATCGTCGAGCGGGGCGGGACGGCCGTCGACCTGATCGACGGTCTCGTGCGGGCGGCGTTCTCCTCGGTGGCCCGGCACCGCGCCGCGGTCACCGTCTTCCAGAACGAGCGGGTGCACCTCATCCAGCTTCCGCGCTTCGCCTATCTGACCGCCGCCGAGCAGTCGACCCAACGGCTGTGGATGAAGGTGCTGCGCGACGGCATCGCGGCCGGCCAGCTGCGCGCCGACCTGGACCCGAAGATCACCTACCGGCTCCTGCGTGACTCGGTCTGGGTGTCCGTCCGGTGGTATTCCCCCAGCGGGCGGCTGTCACCCGACCAGCTCGCCGACCATTTCCTGCGCATGCTCCTGGACGGAATCCGCCCACACGGCCCGGCCACCGACGCCGGCGACCCACCTTCCAGCATTCCCTGACATACCCGATCACAGCCGACCGTCCGAGGAGCGGAGAATTTTCGTCGCCCCAGAGCCGTCGCGTCGCAGAATCCCGAACCTCGGGCTTCCACTGCCGCCACTGCCACCGCTTCCGAGCAAGAAGTGAAGATTCTGGCTGTTGCGGCAACCAAAATCCTCACTTCTTGCGAGCCATCAAGCGACTTTGTGTCCCTTTTATCGCCGTTGGCATGAATGGTATGGCGCCGTGCGGCGATGCGGGATCACCGGCGGGTCGACGCGCGGCGGGCGGCGGGCGGCGGGCGGCGGGCGGCGGGCGGCGGACCACCAGGCCCGTATCAGCGGCCTCGAATCCGCCACTTCTCGAGGTTTTGCGAAGCGACCCCCAGCAACAAACACCCTCGCCCCTCACCTCGCCCCCTCGATCCTCCGCACTGCCCGACAAGAACTTGCAGGTCAGCGGTCCGCCCGACGGAATACTTCCACGACCGGCATTTCACCTACGTCGTGATCAACATCACAAATTGTTGCTTCCGAATTCTCGCGACGCAATCCTTGACGCCGGTCCAGAATCTCTGCATCGGGGCGGGAGCGAGAGCCGGATGAAACGCGTCATGCGATTTTCCGTCATTGTCGCCGGAGCTCTCGGGGTGGCACTGTCGGCAGGTTGCGGTGGGGACACCGAGGGCGCGACGGTCACCGCGGCCGGCGCCGCTACAACGGTTGCCACCGCCGACACCGCTGCTCCTGTTGCGACGGCGGGCGCCACGCAGCCGGCGGGGAGTTCTGGTCCTCCGTGCACCAGGGTCGACGTGCCGGCGGAGCTCCTCAGAATTCGTGCAGGCAAGCGCGAGATGGCGACGGCGCCGCCACCGAAGCTCTCGGCCACATCCGAGCCACAGACGACGAACAGCGGCGACTACGCCTACGCCTCACTCCCGATTGACCTCACCGGGCCTGGCCGGTACACCCTCAGGTTCGGCCCGGTCGACGACTTCTTCGATGTGCCGAGGATTCAGATGGGGGTCGCGTTCCAGCAGGCAGACGACTTCACCGCCCAGGTACACCCTGTAGGCCGCTCCGAGATGACCACCGATCCCGACGGTAAGCGCTATCTTAAGTTCGACGTGCAAATCGAGAATGTCAGTCCATGCACGTCCTATGTGATGTTTGTTTATTAGTTGGATTTCAAAGGACAACTGCAGCCGACTCAGTAGGACGGTTCGAGCCTCCGTATGCCGGGCTCAGCCGGAGGTGAGCGCGAGCGCGGGCAGGACCTTGTCGGTGTAGAGGTGCAGGCTCTGCCAGCCGTCGGCGGGCGGCAGGCCGCCGACGAGCGGGTGCAGGACCATCGTGTCCATCGGGCCGGCGGCGCGGGCGCGTTCGACGCATTCGGCGGGGGTCAGCACCTCGTAGACGCCCTCGGCGCGCAGTTCGTCGACGGTGTCGGCGTGTGAGCGGACCGCCGACGTCTGGCCGGGCTGCTGCCAGGAGGCGTAGGCGCGGGCCTCGTGCAGAAAATGGTGACCGAGCCGCGCCCAGGCCCGGTCGGGGTCGTCGGCGAGGAACGTCAGCCGGGTCCGTTCCGGCGGCATGATGACGAAGCCGGACGTCCCGTGCGCGGTGAGCTGTTCGGTGTAGTAGGCGGCGAGTGCGGGGTCGTTCCTGGGCATGCAGAACGGCAGGCCGAGGCGGGCGGCCCGGCGCGCCGACACCGGCTTTCCGCCGCCGACCCACACCAGCGCGGAGGGGGCGCGCCGTGGCACCGGGGTAAGCCGCACCTGCCGGCCCTCATGCTCGAACGGCTCGCCCGACCAGACAGCGAGCAGGGTTTCCAGGGCTTCGTCGAGCGCCCGGCCGCGGGTCTTCCAGTCGCGGCACAGCGCGGCGTACTCCTCCGGCCGGTATCCGAGACCGGCGACGATGGTGAGCCGCCCACCGCTGGCGAGGTCGAGAACCGCGAGCTCCTCGGCGAGCCGAGGCGGGTCGTACAGCGGCACCAGCAGCGCCTGGATGATCACCCGCAGCCGGCACGTCGCACCGAGGATCATCGCCGCGTTCAGCAGCGGCGCGGGGCTCCAGCCATCGCCGGACGCATGATGTTCCTCCAGGCTGATCAGGTCGATGCCGTGCGCGTCGGCATGGCGGGCCATCTCGATGCCCGCGGCGTAGGCGGCGGAAAGGGCGGCCGGGTCCAGGCCGGGCACGGCGAAGTTGAAGCGCAGCACGGTGAGCACGCCGACTCCTCTCGGGTGATCCGTCCAGGGTCAGCGGCCGGTGTAGACGGGGGGACGGCGTTCCTTGAAGGCGCGGGTGCCCTCCTTGGCGTCCTCGGTGGCGAAGACGGGCAGGCCGATCTCCAGCTCGCGGGCCAGCGCCTCCGTCTCGGGCAGCCCCTCGGTCTCCCGCACCGAGCGCTTCACCGCCTGCACAGCCAGGGGCGCGTTGGCGGCGATGCGCTCGGCGACCCGCAGGGCCTCGTCGAGGGCCTTTCCGTCCGGGACGACCCGGCTGATCAGGCCGATGTCGGCGGCCTCGGCGGCGGTGATCGTCTCGCCGGTGAGCAGCAGCTCCATCGCCCGCGCGTAGGGGATCTGCCGGCGCAGCCGGACCGTCGACCCGCCGAGCGGGAACAGCCCGCGGGTGACCTCGACGACGCCGAACGTGGCGCTCTCGGCGGCGATGCGGACGTCCGTCGCCTGCAGGATCTCGGTGCCGCCGGCGACGGCGGGCCCCTCGACCGCGGCGATCAGCGGCTTGGCCAGCTGCTTCGAGCGCAGCAGGGCCCGCCAGGCGATGCCGGTGTCCTCCCGGAAGCGCTTCGCGGCGCCGTCGGCGCTCACCGCGCTGTTCATCGCCTTCAGGTCGGCGCCGGCGCAGAAGACCCCGCCGGCTCCGGTGAGGATGGCGACGCGGACCGCCGGGTCGGCGTCGATCATCTCCCAGGCGTCGGCAAGACCCACGATCATGGATGGTGACAGGGCGTTGCGTGCCTCGGGCCGGTTCATCGTCACCACGACGACGGGGCCCGAACGTTCGACCACAAGATGTTCGCTCATCGTGTCCTCCACGGTTCGTTCACACGGTGGAGCGCGCTGCCGCCGACTGGCCCCACAGCGCGGCCCCAGACTAGAACACGTACTAGTTTCTGTCGCCCGCCATCGCGAAAGTCCCTGGTGAGCAGGGTGTTGCGGGATCCGTCCCGGTTGCGCGGTTCGTCGTCCGCGGCCGAGCGCGGCGCGCTACCGTCGAAGATCTGACGGGTAGTCAGATCCGTCGGATCCGTGGAAGTGGAAGGGGAACAGGCGTGCCCGAGACAGTCACCCCGCTGGCCGGCGTCCGCATCATCGAGTGCTCGATGCTCGGGCCCGCCGCCGTCACCACCGCGCTGGCCGACCTCGGCGCCGAGGTCATCAAGGTCGAGCCGCCCCAGGGCGACTACGTCCGGTCGATGACCTGGCCGATCGTCGACGGGACGTCCCTCATGCACCTGCATGTGAACCGGGGGAAGCGCGGGATCGTGCTGGACCTGCGCACCCCCGGCGGGCGGGCGGTGTTCCTCGACCTCGTCCGCGGGGCCGACGCGGTGGTGGAGGCGATGCGCCCGGGCGGGCTCGCCCGCCGCGGCCTCGGCTTCGAGGCACTGCGGGCGGTGAACCCGGCGATCGTCCTGCTGACGATCTCCGGTTATGGCCTGACCGGCCCGTACAAGGATTATCCAAGCCACGGCGTGGCGTACGACACCTGGGCCGGTGTGGTCACCCCCGTCGTCGACGACGACGGTTTCACCGCCATTCCCGAGCACGTCTCGCTCGGTATCAACGCCGGCCCGCTCTACGGTTCGCTGGGCATTCTCGCGGGCATTCTGGCTGCCCGTGCCACCGGTGTCGGGCGGTGGCTGGAGGTGGCCCAGTCCGACGCGGCCGCCGCCGTGGACTGGCTGCGCTCGGAAACCCACCGGGCCTACGAACGCCCGCCGCACGAGGTGACCGGAAACGCCTCCGATGGCGGTAGGCGCCGCCTTCCCGGCACCGCCGGAATGGCCGAGGGCGTCCGTTACAACATCTACGCGTCCAGCGACGGCCACGTTCTCTTCATGGCGTCCGAGCGGGAGTTCTGGAGGAACTTCTGCGTCGGGGTGGGCCGAGCCGACCTGTTCGACCGCTATCCCGGGGAGCGTTACGCCGACCACGCCGCCGGGAACATCGCGCTGCGCCGGGAGCTGCGGGCCGTCTTCCTGACCCGCACCAGCGCGGAATGGATCGCCTTCGGCGGGCGGGTGAACACCCCGATCGCCCCGGTCAACACCCCCCGCACGCTCGCGGACGACCCCCAGTTCGCCGACCGGCTGCCCTGGATTCCCAGGGAAAGCCTCGGCGCCGACCAGCTGCCGATTCCCATCAGGATCGTCGACGGCGACCTTCCGCACCCGGCCCGCGCGCCGCGGGTCGGCGAGCACACGGCCGAGGTGCTGCGTGACGTCCTCGGCTACGACGACGCGCGGATCGACCGCCTGCGGGCCGAGGGAGCGCTCGGCCGTGGCGACGCTCGGGACGACACCCCGAACCGCCAGCACACCCCGACCCCCGAGGGCGCACCGAACCCGCAGACCGCGCGGGACGCGCAGGACGCGCCAGCCCGCTCGCCCCGCTGAGCTGCGGCGGGGCGAGCGGGCCTGCCGCGACTCAGCCGGCGGCGGCGACTCAGCCGGCGGCGGCGGTCGACGCGTCGTCACCCGGCTGCGTCGTCACCGAGCTGCGCCGCCCGCTGGCGGGTGGTGCTGTGCACCGGGTCCCGGTCGAAGATCGGCAGGACGTGCCGGCCGAACACCTCGACGGCCTCGCAGGCCACCTCGACCGGCATCGTCGTCGACAGCATGCCGAAGGTGAGCTGGTCGGCGCCGATGTCGGCGTAGGTGCGCACCGCCCGCTCGCACTCCTGCGGGTCACCGATGACGATGTGGCCGGCCCCGATCGCGAGGTCGAGCAGCTCGACGGTCGGCTCGGGCAGCACCTGCGGCCAGTCGGGTATGTAGGCCGGCTTCGGGAAGGTGTCGAGGTACCGGTACACGAGGCTGTTCTGGTAGCTCATCGTGATGTCGGTGGCGATCTCCCGGGCCCGGGCGCCGTCCTCCAGGCAGAGCATCTGGCTGGTGACCATGACGTTGTTGTTGACGTACCCGCCGACCGGCTCGGCCTTCTCGATGTTCTTCTTGTAGATCTCGATGAGCGGGGCGAGCTGGTCCGGGGTTCCATGCGCGAAGCAGAGCACACCGAGCCCCATCCGCGCGGCCTTCTCGAACGTCCCGGGATTTCCCGCCGCCACCCACATCGGCGGATGCGGCCGGGTGTACGGCTTCGGCAGAACGTTGCGCGCCGGCATCGAAAAGAACTCGCCGTCGTGTTCGTACTCGCTGTCCGCCCACATCTTCGGCAGCTCGGCGACGACCTCGTCGAACATCTTCTTGGTGAGGTCCGGGTCGGTGATCCCGAAACCGCGCTGCTCGGTGGTGGACGAGCCACGCCCCATGCCCAGCTCGAAACGCCCGCCGGAGAGATGGTCGAGCATCGCGGCCCGCTCGGCGATGCGGGCCGGGTGGTTCACCGGCGGCGTGATGTTGAAGATGCCGCTGCCGATGTGGATGCGTTCGGTGACCCCGGCGAGATAGGCCAGAAAGCTCTCGTTCGCCGACAGGTGCGAGTACTCGTCGAGGAAATGGTGCTCGGTGGCCCACGTGTACTTGAAGCCGGCCCGGTCGGCGGCCCTGGTCCAGGCCACCTCGTCCATCAGCCGGTTGTGCTCCGCGTTGCGGGGATCGCGCTCCGACAGCCGGCGCGGCAGGTAGAGCGAGTTGAAGATCCCGAATTCCATGGCCGGACCACCTCTCACCGTTCGACTGACGGCCGCGACGCGACGCGCGCGACCCACCCGGCGCGGCCCAGCCCAACCGGCCGACCCGAGCCTCGCTGACCTGACGCCCCGTCCGGAGCTCGCGACTCGGCAGCGACAGCATCTAGAACGTGTTCTAGACTCTAGCGACTGGAACCGTGGGTGCAAGAGTCACCGGGCGCCGCCGCGAGCCGAGCTATCCCTGACTCATCGTCAGGTATGGGCCCGGGCGTCCGGATGCTTCTCACCGGGGACGGAAGGATGGTCATGAGCGCTCTGGAGACGACCGCCGCGCACGCCGGGTCGCTGTTCATCGGCGGCGACCCGGTGCCGGGCGCGGCGGGGCGCTACCCGGTGATCGACCCAGCCAGCGAGGAGCTGGTCGGCGAGGCACCGCAGGCATCACCCGAGCAGGCCCACGAGGCCGCCGCGGCGGCCCGCGCAGCCTGGGGCTCCTGGTCGCGGACCGCCCCCGAGCGGCGCGCGGAGCTGCTCGGGCGGATCGCGGACCTGCTGATCACGCACAACGACGAGCTGGTCGGGCTGGTCCAGGCGGAGACCGGCGCGACCGCACGGGTCGCACAGACCATGCAGGTGCCGGTGGCCGTCGACCGCTTCCGCCGCTACGCCAAGGAGGCTCTCGACCCGGTCACCGTGCCACTGCCTCCGCAGCCGATGCCCGCCACCCCGCTCGCGCCCGGCGGCCTGATCGGCGCGGTCGCCGTGCGCCAGCCCGTCGGCGTCGTCGCCTGCATCACCCCGTACAACTTCCCGCTGGTCAGCCTGGCGGGGAAGGTCGCGCCCGCGCTCGCCATGGGCAACACCGTCGTGGTCAAACCGGCGCCGCAGGATCCGCTGCAGATCCTTCGCTTCGCCGAGATCGTCGCGGAGGCCGGGGTGCCGCCCGGCGTGGTCAACGTCGTCACCGGGTCGGCGCCGTCGATCGGCGCGGCGCTGGTCGACTCCCCCGACGTCGACATGATCAGCTTCACCGGGAGCACCCAGGTCGGGCAGGCCATCGCCGCTGCCGCCGGGCGGGACATGAAGCGGGTGCTGATGGAGCTCGGCGGAAAAGGCGCCGCGATCGTCTTCGACGACGCCGACCTCGACGCGGCGGTGGGCGGCATCGGCTCGACCTGGAGCTTCCACTCCGGGCAGATCTGCACCGCGCCGACCCGTGTGCTGGTCCAGCGCGGCGTGCGCGACGCCCTCGTCGACCGGCTCACCGCCTACGCCGGCGTCTGCCGGGTCGGCGACCCACGCGCCGCGGACACCGTCGTCGGCCCGGTCATCTCCGCGGCCCACCGGGACCGGGTCGAGGTGATGATCGAGAAAGGTGTGGCCGAGGGCGCGACCCTGGCGGTCGGTGGCCACCGGCCGGCGTCCGGCACCGGCTTCTACGTCGCGCCGACGCTGTTCACCGACGTCAAGCCCGGGATGTCGATCGCCCGCGAGGAGTTCTTCGCGCCCGTGGTCGTCCTCATGACGTTCACCGACGAGGACGAGGCCGTCGAGCTCGCGAACGACAGCCCGTTCGGCCTGAGCGACTACGTCTGGACCGCGGACACCGGACGCGGGTACCGCGTCGCCCGCCGGCTGCGCTCCGGCAGCGTCGGGATCAACACCGTGCAGCGCAACCACGAGACGCCGTTCGGCGGTTTCAAGCACAGCGGCGTCGGGCGCGACTGCGGCACCTTCGCGATGCACGCCTACAGCGAGTTACAGAGCATCGTCTGGTCAAGCTGAAGCTGAGGAGCGACGAGCATGGGTGATCTGCTGCGTGGCATCGTCTGGGACGGTTCCGCCTACCACGTGGTCGACGACCTGGAGGTGCGCCCGCCCGGGCCCGGCGAGGTCGAGGTACGGATGACCGCCGCCGGCCTGTGCCACAGCGACCTGGCGGTCGTGCGGGGAACGATCCCCTTCCCGACCCCGGTCGTTCTCGGCCACGAGGGCGCCGGCGTCGTCTCGGCGCTGGGGCCGGGAGTGACAGGGCTTGCGGAGGGCGAGGCGGTCGCGCTCACCACCCTCGGCAACTGCGGGGCCTGCGAGCACTGCGACGCCGGCCAGCCGACGATGTGCCGCTCCACCTTCGGCCGCCGGCCGCAGCCGTTCACCTGGCGCGGCACGCCCACCTACAACTTCGCGAACACGTCCTGCTTCGCCGAGCGGGTCGTCGTCGCCGCGAACCAGTGCGTGCCGGTTCCCGACGACGTCCCCGCCGCGTCGGCGGCGCTGCTCGGCTGCGGGGTGCTGACCGGCGTCGGCGCCGTGCTCAACCGCGCCCAGGTGCGGCCCGGGTCGACGGTCGCCGTCATCGGCGTCGGCGGCATCGGCCTGAACGTGATCCAGGGGGCGGCGCTCGCCGGCGCGACCCGCGTCGTCGCCGTCGACACCAACCCCGCGAAGGCCGAACTCGCGTACCGGTTCGGGGCGACCGACTTCGTCGACCCGTCCGGCCGGGACACCGCCGGTGCCGTCCGCGACCTGCTGCCCGCCGACAGCACCGGCGTCGACTACTCCTTCGAATGCGTCGGGCACCCCGCCCTCGCCCGAGCCGCCGTCGACATGCTCGGCTGGCACGGCACGGCCGTCCTGCTCGGGGTGCCGGCGGAGGCCGCCGAGCTGTCCGTCCCCATCACCGACCTGTACCTCGACAAGTCGGTGATGGGCTGCCGGTACGGCTCGTCCCGCCCGCAACGGGACGTCCGCACCTACCTCGGGTTGTACCGCGGCGGCCGCCTCCTGCTCGACGAGCTGGTGACCCGCACCTACCCGCTCGACGCCGTCGGCCAGGCGATGCACGACCTGGAGACCGGCGACCTGGCCCGCGGCGTCCTCACCTTCACCAGGTAGCCCCCGCATCGACGCGTTGACGGGCGGCCCGCGCTTCCCGCCATCGGTCCGGGACCCGCCGGGTACGCGCGCCGTTGAGCGCACCCGGCGGGCGGCCCGGTGCGTCCCGTCAGCCGCAGTGGACGGAGGTCGCCTCGAAGTGGGAACGTCCGATGCTGCCAGACCATGTGATACATGAATCGGGCGCATACACATATTTCGGCTCGCTGCGCCTGGCCGGGGAACCCGAGATGAAATCGCCGTTGATTCCCGCGGCGCCGCCCGCGATTCCGGGGGCTATCCCTGCACCTCCCGCGATTCCGGGAGCCACCCCACCTCCACCTCCGGCGATTCCGGGGGCAAAGCCAACGCTGGCGGTCTCAGCCAGCGAAACGTCCGCGGCCAGACGGCCGGACCCTCCCGCACTGTCGCGGATCGCGACGACGCAGTTCTTTCCGGAGGCCGGACTGTAGGTCAGGAAGACCTTGCCACCGTCCAGCCCGATCGAATCGATCACACTGTAGCCGGTGCCGCATTCTCCGTTATACGTTGCTCCGGCGCTGGCAGTTCCCGAGGACACGAGAACCGTACTACCAGTCACCCCCGTCAGGATGGCGGCCAGCAAGGCCGCTCGCTTGACTCCACCGGCGCCGAAGATTCTGGTCCCGCGCATTTTTCCGTAGGCTCCGCTTCTGTGAGATGAATCTTTTACGGGCAGCATTTCGACCGGAGTTCCGCAGCGACCGGCGCCCCTTCCGGGGCTCCGCCGGCCGCGCGGCCCACACCCGCCTGTCGATCAGGTCTCTCTTTCTTTTGAGCAACCAACGGGATCGCGGGCGCGCCATTGCCGGCGGACGAACCAGAGTGGAGACGACGCGCCCCGCAGGGTTCGGCTGGTCGATCTCCCGGACAGCCGCCCCGCCCTGAGTAAGCCAGCCGAAACGTTGAACGACCAGCAGGTTTGCATCCGATCAATCAATCCCGGACAATCTCGACCAGGTCGCGCAGGTCAGCGCGGCCTGGCCACGGGGGGCCGTTCAGAGACCACGCAGGGTTCTTTCGGGCCACCGCGGTTCACCGCGTGCGACATCCGTCCGCTGAGCAGCAGATCACCGGCAGCGGCGGGAGTAGTCGCTCTCCAGAGGAGTCCGATCCTTGACCCGATCCACCCCGCGGTCGTAATGGCCCGACAGCAACGACCGGTCGATCCCAGTGCCGGACCGGTACAGGAATTCGCTCATGACCTCCGGCAGCTACGCGAGAAGGCCGGCCAGCCGACCTACCGGGTCCTGGCGAAAAGCGCGGGATACTCCGCCACCACACTCTCGGAAGCCGCCGGCGGAGCTCGACTGCCAACGCTGGATGTCACACTCGCTTTTGTCGGTGCCTGCAATGGTGATCGCGGCGAATGGAGCGACCGGTGGCTGGCCACGTACAAGGCCCTACAAGCCGAGGAGCCGCTCCCAGCAGCGGATCCGGAACCCCCGCAACCTGTCGATCCACCGACACCCCGACAAGAAGCCGATGAGCCCCCTGACGAGAATTCATCCGGAGGCCCGAACGGGCAGCCGGGCGGTTCAGGGGCGCGGCTGGCCCCGCCGCCACCACAGCCTCCGCCACCCCCTCCTCCGCCGCGAAGTCGACTGTTGATACTCGTGGCGATCGGCCTCGTCCTGGTCTCCGTCATCGGCATCACGGTTGCCGTGGCCATCCGCAGCCAGTCGGGAAGCACCGACGCGAGTCGGTGCCCGGCGGTGGGAAAGGACGCCCTGTTCACCGGGACGACCTACGACAACGGAGCCAACGTCCGGTCAGGCGCTCGGCTTGATCGCCCGTTGCTGACGACCGTTCCGCCCGGTTGCACGATCGGATTCGCCGGCTTCTGCGTCGGGGAGAAGGTCCTGGACCCGACAGCCGGAATCGCCGACACCCGCTGGTTCGCCCTCCCGCACGACGGCGGCTTCGTCGCGTCGGCGATCATCCACGGAAACCCGCCGGCTGGCATCACTGCCGCCACCTGTCCGGATGGCTATCCGATACCCACCGAGATTTCGCTCGAGCTGTCCGGCGATCCGGCCAGTCCACTCACGGCCGTTCTGCAGGCGCACGGACCGAATGCTCAGATCGTGGGGTTCGCCGCCTACTACGCGGAGGACCCTGCCAGCCCGTCCCTTCGACGCTGGCATCAGATCGGCATCACCAGTGAGGCCAGCCAGGCGTTCTCGGTGAGCTGGCGCCCGGATGGGCTACGGCTTCCTCCGCAGGCAGGCGATCGGGTGCCCGTCGCCGCGGTCGCGTGCCTGGGCGGCGGCGGCCCCACCGAGGCCGTGGACTTCGGCACCCTGCGCGCGGCTGCACCCGGAATATCAGCCGAACTCACCGCCTCCTCCGGGCCGCCGTCGGCGCAGGACCGCGAGGACGCCCGTCGGGCCGCCTGCCAGTACCCGCACTGACCGCTCACCGCAGGCAGGACAGGCCGGCAGGCACAGGAGCACGTCAGGTGCTCGCCATAGTCGAAACCGGCCACAGACATCCACGGCGCACCCTGTGACACCAGGTGCTACAGGGTGCTACCGTGGATGTCATGGGCAGCCTGGAGATCACCCAGCGAGATCTGCGGTCGAGATCGCGGGAGATCATGGATGCCGTCGAGCACGGCGAATCCTTCACTGTCACCCGGGATGGTCGTCAGATCGGCCAGCTGGTGCCCATTCGGCGTAGGCGCAGGTTCATTTCCCGCCAGGAGTTCGCCGCGATGTCACGCAACGCGCCCGACGTGGATCTGGCTGCCTTCCGCGCCGACCAGGACGCGGCGGTCGACCACGAGGCCACCGGCGCCTATGACCACTGAGGCTTTTCGGCAGGGCCTGCTCGACACCAACATTTTGATCCTGCGTCGATGGATAGATCCCGCCGAGCTCCCCGACGAGATGGCGATCAGCGCCGTGACGCTTGCCGAGCTGTCCGCAGGGCCGCATCAGGTCCGGCGCAACGATGACCAGAACCTGTACGACGAACACGAGGAACGCGCACGACGGATGGAAACCCTGCAGCGCGCTGAGAACGAGTTCGACCCGATCCCGTTCGATGCCGAAGCGGCCCGTGTCTACGGTCGTCTGTCGGCAGCCGTCGTCGCCGCTGGGCGCAGGCCACGCCGCCGCGTCGCGGATCTCATGATCGCAGCCACGGCGATCACGGAGAGCCTGCCCCTGTTCACCACGAATCCCGGTGACTACGTCGGCCTGGAAAAGCTCATGGACGTAGTCCCGGTCACGAGGCCGTCGACGCTTCCTGAGAAGAAGCCCTGACGCCCGGCCAGCACCATCCGAACTACGAGGTCATGCGGTCGGCACGGTCCTGGTGTCGCGGCCGGAGCGCAGCAGGGTGCCCGGGGTGGCGCCGGTGCTCGTCCCGTCCCGGACGATCTCGACGCCGTTGACCAGCACATGGGCGACGCCGACCGAGCCGGCGGTGAGGCGGGCCGCGCCGCCGGGGAGGTCGTCGACCAGGGCGGCGGGCTCGGCGTCGACGGTGGCCGGGTCGAAGACGGTGATGTCGGCGTGGCAGCCCGGTGCGAGCCTGCCCCGGTCGCGCAGGCCGAACAGGGCCGCCGGTTCGCCGGTCATCATCGCGACGGCCGTCTCCAGGCCGACGAGGCGGCGCCCGCGCAGGCAGTCGCCGAGGAACCTGGTCGGGTAGGGCGCGCCGGCCATCCGGTCCAGGTGCGCACCGGCGTCCGAGCCGCCGAGCAGGACGTCCGGATGTGCCCAGGTGTCGCGCCGCAGCGCCCACGAGTCGGGGTCGTTGTCGGTCGGCATCGGCCACAGGACCGTGCGCAGGTCGTCGGCGGCGGCGATCTCGAAGAGTGCGGCGAACGGGTCGAGGCCGCGTTCGGCGGCGATGTCACCGACGACGCGGCCGGTCAGGCCGGCGTTGGCGGGTGCGTAGGTGTCGCCGATGACGTAGCGGCGGAAGTCCGCGAGCCGGCGCAGGACGCCGGCTTCCGGGGAGCGGGCCCGTTCCAGCAGGCGGGCGCGAACCGCCGGGTCGCGCAGCGCGGCGATCCGCTCGGGGATCGGCAGGCCGAGGACGTCCCCCCAGCCGGGGATGAGGTGCAGCGCGCAGAAGGTGCGCAGGCTCATGTTCATCGGTACCAGCGTCGGCATGGTCAGCGCGACGACCCGGCCGCCGAGCTCGCGGGCCCGGGCGGAGGCGGCCAGCTGGCGCGGGACCCGGTCGGGGGCCGCCGCGTCGATGGTCAGCACGTTCCAGTTGAGCGGGCGGCCGGCCGCCGCGCTCATCCGCGCGAGCAGGTCGATCTCGTCGTCGCCGAAGGTGTTCAGGCAGCCGGGGACGATCCCTTCCAGGAACGTGCCCTCGTGCTCGCCGACGGCCGCGCACAGCGCGAGCGTCTCCTCGTGGGACGCCCAGCGGGAGGCGACCGGCCGGCCGTCACCGTCGACATGCGTCGAGGAAAGCGTGGTGGACAGGCCGAGGGCGCCGGCGGCGAGCGCGTCGTGCAGCGCCGCCGTCATGGCGGCGACCTCGCCCGCGGTCGCCGCCCGGCCGACGGCCTCGGTGCCCAGGACGTAGGAGCGCAGCGCGCAGTGCCCGACGAGGAACCCGGCGTTGACGCCGATCCGCCCGTCGAGGGTGTCGAGGTACTCGGCGAACGTCTCCCAGCTCCAGTCGACGCCGGTCTCCAGCGCGGCCAGCGGCATCCCCTCGACGCGGGCCATCATCC
Organism: Parafrankia irregularis; assembly: GCF_001536285.1. Classification (NCBI taxonomy): domain Bacteria; kingdom Bacillati; phylum Actinomycetota; class Actinomycetes; order Frankiales; family Frankiaceae; genus Parafrankia; species Parafrankia irregularis. The sequence continues at coordinate 467,163 of NZ_FAOZ01000006.1, forward strand.
GGCGCAGGTAGTCGGCTCCGCCGGGGCGCAGCGGAGCGAGGGTGAACCCGCAGTTGCCGCCGATCACCGTGGTGACCCCGTGCACGTTCGACGGGGTGGCGTACGGATCCCAGAGCAGCTGCGCGTCGTAGTGCGTGTGGACGTCGACGAAGCCCGGCGCGACGACGAGCCCGTCGGCGTGGATCCGTGCCCGGGCCGGCGCGGGCTCACCCGGTGGGGTGACGGCCACGATCCGGCCGCCCTTGATCGCGACGTCGGCGTGCCGGCCCGGCGCGCCGGTGCCGTCCACGACGAGACCACCGGTGATCAGCGTGTCGAACATGGCACTACCCCCGGGGGCCCGGCAGGTCGGCGCTCGGTAGATCGGCGCTCGGCAGATCGGGGGCGGCGGCCCAGCGTCCGTCCGGGGTGAGGCCGAGCATGCGGATCGCGTTACCGCGGACGATCTTCTCGATGGTCTCCGGCGGCAGGTGCTTCATCTGGCGTTCCGCGACGGCCCGGGTGTCGGGCCAGGTGCTGTCCGAATGCGGGTAGTCGCTTTCGTAGGTGACGGTGTCGGCGCCGATCTCGTCCAGGCTGAGCAGGCCGTGTGGGTCGTCGAAGAAACAGCCGTACACGTGCCGGCGGTACAGCTCGCTCGGGGGCACGGTCACGGTCTCCCCCAGCCCGCCCCAGCCTCGGTTCTCCCGCCAGACGACGTCGGCGCGGTGCAGGATGTACGGAATCCAGCCGATGGAGCCTTCCGAGTAGGCGATCGTGAGCTCCGGAAAGCGCTCGAACGTGCCGGACAGCAGCCAGTCGACGAGGGAATAGCACGAGTTCGCGAATGTCAGGGTGGAGCCGACCGCCGGCGGGGCGTCCGCCGACGTCGAGGGCATCTTCGACGACGACCCGATGTGCATGTTGATGGTCGTCCCGGTCTCGGCGCAGGCGGCGAAGAACGGATCCCAGTAGTGGTCGCGGTCGTGGATGGACGGCAGGCCGAGAAACGGTGGGATCTCGCTGAAGCAGACGGCGCGCACACCCCGGGCGGCGTTGCGGCGGACCTCGGCGGCTGCGAGCCCGGCGTCCCACAGCGGGACGATCGCGAGCGGGATCAGCCGGCCGGCCGCCGCACCGCACCACTGCTCGACCATCCAGTCGTTGTAGGCGCGTACGCACAGCAGCGCCAGTTCGCGGTCGGCGGCCTCGGTGAAGGTCTGGCCGCAGAAACGCGGGAAGGTGGGAAAGCACAGGGACGACTCGATGTGGCTGACGTCCATGTCGGCGAGCCGGTCGGCCACAGTGAAGGCGCCCGGGCGCATCTGGTCGTAGCGCACCAGGCGCAGGTCGACCTCGTCGCGGTCGAATCCGACCGCGGCGTCGAGGCGCATCAGCGGGCGACACAGGTCCTCGTAGCGCCACCAGGCGACGTCCGGGCCGCTGCCCGGCGCGCCCATGGTCACCGTCAGCCGGCCGCCCACGAAGGTGACCTCGCCCTTCGGGGCATGGACCACCCGGGGCCCGACATCGCGATACCGCGCCGGCAGCCGGCTGCTCCAGACATCGGGTGGCTCGACGACGTGATCGTCTACCGAGACAATCTTCGGGAAGTCGTGCATGTGGGCAGGGTAGCTCCGTTTCTGACGATCCGTCAGGTGTACGGGGCGACCCGCTCTCTCAGTACGTGCAACCAGTGCCGGTATTTGCGCCACAGCCAGCAAGCAGGGCCTGAGGTGGCGTCAGAAACCTTTCGGAAACCTCTATCGCGGGAAGAGAACGTGTTCTAGTCTGTCGGTCTGTCGGCGCGCCCGGTGCAACGAGCGCGTTTCGCCGCCTCACACGCCCCGCCGAGTCGCCGCGGCCTGCCTCCCCGCGGCCGCCGGCCGCCGGCCGCCGGCTGACCGGCCGACCGGCCGACGTGCGGGCGTCAAGGGAGAGGACATCCCCCGATGAGACCCCACCCCCGCCGTCGTAGAACCCGCTTGGTGCCCGCGCTGACCGTCGCCATGGCCGTCAGCGTTGCCCTGACGGCGTGCACCCGGTCCGCCGACGAACGTGAGACGGGGGGATCCGAGCCCGCCGTGACGGCGGCTGGCGCATCGCCGGCAACGGCCGCGGCCGGCGACTTCGGCGACCTGCGGGGCGTGTGCGGCCCCGGCCCCGCAAGCGGCGGCGGGGGCAGTAACGGTAGCGGCGGCGGGGCCGCGGGCGGTGCGAGCGTTCGCGGGGTCACCGACTCGGAGATCACGATCGGCACCACCGCCGATGTGGGCAGCAACATCACCCCCGGCCTGGGCCAGGAGTTCTTCGACGTGGGCGACGCGTTCGTGGCCTGGTGCAACAAGGCCGGCGGCATCAACGGCCGGAAGCTCAGGCTCATCAAACACGACGCGAAACTGTCCGAAGCCGCCGCGCAGATGATCCAGGCCTGCCAGACCGACTTCATGATTGTCGGCGGCGGAATGGTCGGTGACGCCGCCGCGGTCGGGCCGCGGGTCGACTGCGGGCTCGGCCAGATCTCCGGCTACACCGTCTCCCCGGAGGCCATCAGGGCACCGCTTCAGGTCGTGCCGATTCCGGCACCCTTCGACCAGTACCCGATCGGGGCCTACCGGCAGCTCGTGAAGCGCTATCCCGACGCGGCCGACCATCTCGGTGTGGCGGGGAACAACCTCGCGACCCTGCGCCCGCAGGGCCTGCGCCTACGGGAGGCGCTCACCACCAACGGTTTCGGGGTGAGCTCCTACCAGGAATGGCCCCCGCTGGTGGCGAACTACCGGCCGTACATGGAGGAGATGCGGGCCAAGGGAACCCGGGGGCTGGAGGCGATCGCCCTGCAGGACCTCACCGCGCCGCTGACCGCGATCAACAACATCGGGTGGAAGCCGGACTTCGTCGTCATCGCGCACCAGCTGTACGACCCGGGCACGATCAAGGCGGTGACCACGGCGAACTTCTCCAACGTCTACCTCACGCTCGACCACGTTCCGTTCGAGCTCGCCGACACGGTGCCCGCGGTGAAGGAGGCCGTGACGATTCTGCGGGACACCCACCCGGAGGCGAAGCTCACCGACTTCACCGCCATCGGCTTCAACGCCTGGCTGCTGTGGGCGAAGGCGGCGACCGAATGCGGGGCGGACCTGACCACCGCCTGCGTGCTGGAGAAGGCCGGCGCGACGAAGCAGTGGTCGGCCGGCGGCCTCTATCCCGCGCACGACATCGCCCCCGGCGGGAAGGGCGATCTCAGCACCTGCGTCCTGCTCATGAAGGTCACCCCCGACGGTTTCGTCTACGACCGCGAGCTCACCCAGCCGAACAACGGCATCTTCAACTGCGATCCGTCCAATGTGGCCAGGCTGACGAACACCTTCGAATAGCGGCCCGAATCCGCCCCGACCCGGCCTCGATCCTGATCCGATCCCGACGATCCGCCACCCGAATCGAATTCCATCCGCCAGGAACGTCGAAAGGGATGCTGTGAGCACCGGGGTCAACTTCGCGGACATGATCGAGCTCATCGCGGACACGGTGCCGGGCCGGCCGGCCATCGTCGCCGGATCGTCCCGACTGACCTACGCCGAGCTGGACGCCCGTGCCGACCGCGCCGCGCGGCTGCTTCGGGACGCCGGAGTCCAGCCCGGCGAGCACGTCGGCATCTACGCGGTGAACCGGATCGAATGGGTCGAGGCGATGATCGGCTGCCTCAAGCTGCGGGCCACCCCGGTGAACATCAACTACCGGTATGTCGCGGCGGAGCTGCGGTATCTGATCGACAACGCCGACCTGCGCACGATCGTCGTCGAACGGCGCTACCTGCCCACCCTCACCACGGCGCTGGCGGACGTCTCACCGGTACGCGCCGTCGTCGTCCTCGAGGACGGGTCCCCGCTCGCGGCCGACGTCCAGGCCGACGTCCAGGCCGACGGCGGGAGCGGCGCCGAGGCCCGGACCGGCGGCGCGGCCGGGAGTCAGGCGACGTCGTGGCGAACGGTCGGATTCGAGGAGCCGACAGCCGATCCGGCGACCGATCCGCGACCGGTGCGGATCCCCCGCGACGGTGATGATCACTACATCATCTACACGGGCGGTACGACAGGACTGCCCAAGGGGGTGGTGTGGCGGTCCGCCGACCTGTTCCGGGCGGCGATCGCCCGCCCCCTGCCGGACGGCCGGATCCCGACGGGCATCACCGACTTCGTCGAGCACGCGGCGAACCCGCCGCTGAACTACTTCACCCTGGCGCCGCTCATGCACGGGGCCGCCCAGCTCGGCGTGCTCATCGCGATCGCCACTGCGGGCACCACCGTGCTGTGGACGGGCCGCAGCTTCGACGCGCCCGCGATCTGGGATCTCGCCGCCGCCGAGCGGGCGACGTCGATGACCGTGGTCGGCGACGCGATGGCGCTCCCACTGGTCGACGCGCTGGAGGCACGGCCCGGCGGCTGGGATCTCTCCGGGCTGTTCGCGCTGGCCAACAGTGGCGCGCCGCTGTCCAGCGGGGTCCGGGCCCGGCTGGCGCGGCTGCTGCCGAACGTGCTGCTCATCGACTCGTACGGCGCCACCGAGCTCGGGCACAGCGGCGCCGAGGAGGGTGGGCCGGCCCGCTTCCGGCTCAGCGGCGACACCGCCGTCCTCGACGAGCACCTCGTCCCGATCAGCCCCGGAGCGGGCACGGTCGGCCGGATCGCGCGCCGCGGGGCGATCCCGCTCGGCTACTACAAGGACCCGGAGAAGACCGCGGCCGTGTTCCAGACCGACGCCGACGGGGTGCGCTGGGCGGTGCCGGGCGACCTCGCCACCGTCGACGCGGACGGCACGGTCCGACTACTCGGCCGTGGTAGCACCGTGGTGAACTCCGGCGGCGAGAAGATCTTCCCCGAGGAGGTCGAGGACGCGCTGAAAACGCATCCCGACCTCGTCGACGCGGTGGTGGTCGGGGTCCCGGACGCCCGCTTCGGCGAGCGGGTCGTCGCCCTCGCCGTCCTGCGTGCCGGTCGGATGCCCGACTCCGCGGCGCTCATCGCGCACTGCCGCGGCCTCGTCGCCGGTTTCAAGGCGCCGCGGGAGATCCACACCGTGACCGCCATCAGGCGCAGCCCGGCCGGAAAGGTCGACATCCCCTGGGCCCGCGCCCGCGCCGCCGACCTGTCCGGTTCCGCGGAACCATCCGGTACCGCCGACTTCGCCGGCTCCGCGGAAGCGCCCGACATCACCTACCTGTCCGGTTCCGCGGAACCGCCCCGCGTCATCGACCTGCCCGGCGCCGCGGAACCACCCGACGCCACCGAACCTTCCGGTCCCCTGGAACCGCTCGGTCCCCCGGAATCGCCCGGTTCCGCGAAACCGCCCGGTTCCGCGGAACCGCTTGGCGCCGTCCCTGCTCCCGCCCGGAGCCCGGCGGGCATGACCGGCGATCCGGCGGCCGATGGGGCCGCGGCCGACGTGGCGGGGCGGGAACGGGCGTCGTTCCTGCCCGACCTGCTCATCGCGGCGCTCGAACGCGGCCGCGACCTTCCCGCGGTGCACCTCGACGGCCGGGTGCTGACAGGGGCCGAGGTGCGCGACGAGATGAGCCGGTACGCGCAGGCGTACGCGAAGCTCGGCCTGGGCGTCGGCAGCCCGACCGCGATGATCTCAGCGAACCGCCCCGAGGTGCTCTTCACCATGGGCGCGAACATGCTGACCGGATGCCGGTCGTCCGCGCTGCATCCACTCGGCTCCGTGGATGATCACGCCTACATCCTCGCCGACGCCGAGATCGAGACGCTCGTGTTCGACCCGGCCTTCGCGCAGCGGGCGACGGAGCTGGCGCGGCGGGTGCCATCCCTGGTGAACCTGCTGTCACTCGGCCCGGCGGAGGTGGGGACGGACCTGACCGCGCTGGCCGCCGGGTTCACCCCGCGCCCGCTGGTCGCGCCCCGGGTGGGGCCCGAGGACGTCTCCGGCATCACCTACACGGGCGGTACGACGGGACGTCCCAAAGGGGTGATGTCGACGTACCGTGGCGCGGCCACGATGACCCAGATCCAGCTCGCCGAATGGGAGTGGCCGACCGAGACCCGCTTCCTCGTCTGCACACCACTGTCGCACGCGGGCGCCGCCTTCTTCGTACCGGTGCTGCTGCGGGGCGGGTCGCTGGTCGTGCTCCCCCGGTTCGACCCCGCCGCGGTGCTCGACGCGATCGAGAGGTACCGCATCACCGCGACGATGCTCGTGCCGACCATGCTCTACCACCTGCTCGACCACCCGAAGCTGGCGGCGGCGGACACGTCGAGCCTGCAGACCGTCTTCTACGGGGCCTCGGCGATGAGCCCGACTCGGCTGGCGGAGGCCATCGAGCGGTTCGGGCCGGTCTTCTTCCAGTTCTACGGGCAGAGCGAATGCCCGATGACGATCAGCGTGCTGCGCCGCGGGGACCACGACGTCAACCGCCCCGACCGGCTGGCCAGCTGCGGGCGTCCGGTGCCGTGGGTGCGGGTGGCGCTGCTCGACGACGACGGCGCCGAGGTGGCCGACGGTGAGCCCGGGGAGGTCTGCGTCCGCGGGCCGCTGCTGTCCGCCGGCTACTGGCGCCGCCCGGACCAGACTGCGGAGCTGTTCGAGCACGGCTGGCTGCACACCGGGGACATCGCGCGCCGCGACGCCGACGGCTTCCTGACCATCGTGGACCGCAAGAAGGACATGGTCGTCACCGGTGGGTTCAACATCTTCCCGAAGGAGGTCGAGGACGTCCTGTGCGCGCACCCGGCGATCGCGGCGGCGGCCGTCATCGGCGTCCCGGACGACACCTGGGGTGAGGCGGTGAAGGCGGTGGTGACCCTGCGCCCCGGCGCCGAGGTCTCCGCCGCCGAGCTGACCGCACTCGTCCGGGAACGAAAGGGCCCGCATCACGCCCCGAAGAGCGTGGACGTCGTCGACCAGCTACCGATGAGCCCGGTCGGCAAACCAGACAAGAAGGCTCTGCGCGCCCGCTACTGGTCCGACGGCGAACGCCGGGTCCACTGAAGGCCGCTTCCCCAAAAGATCATCTGGCGTGGAAGGGCAGCGGACGGATCCGCATCCGATCACGCAGAAGCGTGACGACCGCGCCCGCCGCGAGATCGTCCTCCACATGCGGAAGATTGGCGAGCAACAGATCCGCCTGCTGGTCAGGCGTCAGATCGTTCAGATGCCGCAACAGCACGAAGGAGGGTGCAGCCAGAAGCTGTGTCGCAAGAATCGTGCCGAAATCGCTGTCACTGGAGACGATGACGTGATAATGCCTGGTTGCCCACACGACAATCTCGGAATCTTCCGCCGTGCCCAGGCCGACGTCGAAGACATGGCAGGCCTCGTAGCCGGCCTTCTGTAAGGTTGCTGCCACCCGCGGAGACAGGTTGGCGTCGACCAGAATCCTCACGCAGGCTCAGCCAGCGGCAGCTCACGTTCACTCACAGCGGCCGCGGCATATTCCAACGCGGCCAGGACGTCAGCGCGCTCAAGGTAGGGGTAGTCCGTCAGGACCTCGTCAATCGTGCGGCCGGCCGCGAGCTGCCCGACGACGGCACTGACCGTGACCCGCATCCCCCTGATGCAGGGCAGCCCACCCATGCGCGCGGAGTCGACAGTTATCCGTTCGAAGGCCATCCATCCATGCTAGTCGCGCCCTCCGCACCTGCGTGTGGTCTGCCGGTTCCACCTGAGCGTTCTCGGTCGACCAGCCCCGCGGAGGTTGTCGCACTGCCTGCCGATGTGCCGCCGCCACTGCCGCGCTGTCACCGAGCAAGGAGTGAGGATCTTGGCTGCTGGAACAACCGAAATCCTCACTTCTTGCCGATCGTCAGCGCCCGCTTGCACCTTTTGGTGCGAATTTCTGGCGCTGTGCGGGGTGCGGGATCCCCTCGTGAGCAGCCGCGCCGTGAGCGGCGTCCAGGCATGTCGAGGCCGAGACCAGGGTGATCCGCCGCGGGACCATTCGCGGCGGATCACCGTGGTTTTTACGATTTTCCGGCGCGGCGGTGGCCGCGGCGCCCGTCTGGAAGTGGGGGTAGGAGTCCGTCGGAGTCAGGAGGCAGGGGTGTCGGCGAGGGCGGCGGTGACCTCCCGCGCCGTGGCGAGCAGCTGGCGGGCCTGCGCCCGCGGCCCGGTGTGCCAGCCCGAGTCACGGCCGATCACGCTCAGCACCAGCACCACGCTCCCGTCCGCGTCGAAGACCGGAGCCGACAGCGTCTCCACCGCCTCGCGTCCCCCGGCAGGCTCCTCCCAGTCGGGTGCCTCCCAGCCGGGCGGCAGGGCCCGGATCAGGTCCCGGGCCTCGGTCTGAGCCCGGTCGGTGAAGTCGGTGCGCATCAGCGCGCGCAGCAGCGACACGTGCCACCCCGGCCCGCGCCCGACCGCGTAGCCGTGCCGGCGCACCGAGGCGAGTGTCGCGTTCAGCGCCTCGGACGCACCGGGCCGCGCCCCGCTGCCGATCTGCGCGCACCAGGCACGCTGCACGTTCTCCGGAGCCCAGGCGACGAAGGCGGTGCCCAGCGGCGGCAGGAACGGAATCCGCTGACCGACCCGGGTTGGCAGCGCGTGGGAACGCGTGCCGCCCGCGTTGGCGACGAGGACCAGCTCCTGGCCGACCGCCGCGCTGGCGACGCATTCGGCGCCGAGGGCGTCGGCGAGCGCCTCCATGTGCGGGCGGGCGATGTCCGCGCAGCGCAGCTGTACCGCGAGGTCGCCCTCCCAGGCCGCCAAGGACGGCGACGCGAAACGGCCGTAGCCGCCCTGGAAGAAGACAAGCGGAGCGATCTCACGGCCCACGTCGAGATGACGCACCCGGCCGATCACGATCCAGTGGTCGCCGGCCGAGTGCACCGCTTCGATCTCGCAGTCGATGAACGCGACGACCCCGTCGAGCAGCGGCGAGCCCGAAGGTGCCCGCTGCCAGGAGAGATTCGCGAACTTGTCGCCACCGCGGGCCGCGAACGCCCGGCACACCGCCTCCTGGTCGCTGCCGAGGACGTTCACGCAGAACCGGCCCGAGGCCTGGATCCGCGGCCAGGACGTCGAGGACCTGTCCGGGAAGAAGGCCACCAGCGGAGGATCGAGGGACGCGGAGGTGAAGGAGCCGACGGCCATCCCGACCGGCTGCCCGTCCGCGCCCATCCCGGTGACGACGGCGACCCCGGTGGGGAACGTGCCGAGCACCCGCCGGAACCAGGCCGCGTCCGCCGCCGGGTTCGGGGTGCCGGGCCGGGGGTTCGGGGTGGTGCTCATGCGGTCACCAGCCGCCGGCCGAGCTGGAAGGTGGCGCGCAGGCCCTCGCCCCACACGCAGCTGTCGGGCGCCACCGGCAGGCCGAGGCCGCGCAGCTCGTCCGCGAGCGGGCCCTCGCCCAGTTCGAGGGACACCTCGGACGGATCCACGGCGTCCGAGCCGATCTCCATCTCGGCCGCTGTCGCGTAGGGGTGGCCGTCGAGGTAGGAGTAGCTCTCCACGGTGAGCACCACCGGCGGACCGAGAGGTGCGGGGCGCCGGGGAAACCCGAGCGTGAGGGCCGGCAGGCCGGCCGGACTGCTCACCCGGAAGGTGAACCCGCCGCCGTCGTATCCGGCGGATATCGTCTCGACCGTCTTCGGGAATCCCATCACCATGTTGCCGGCCTCGCAGGTGAAGGGCTGGTTGACCGGCATCCGGTAGATGAACGATCCGACTGTTTCGTCACCGGCGCCGGCCGGCCGGCTCAGAAAGCCGACGTTGAGCTCGTTGTAGTCGCCCCATGGATTGCGCCGGAAATCGCACGCGGCGATGACGAGGCAGCCCACACCGGGCGCCGTCTCCACCAGTTCGAAAGAACTCCCCGGCAGGAGGGCCGCAGCCTGCCGCGCCGGGACCGAATACGTCAGCGTGGCGGCGTTGAACTCCTCCACCCGCATCGGGAAAGTGATCTCGGTCCCGTCAATCGTGCCCCAGAGATGTGTCGCCGCCATCGCACCGGTTCCCCTTTCATGCCGTGTGCCAGGACGTCATTCAGCCTGCGGAACGGGTGGGGTCGGTCAGCTGCCGGCCCATTCCGCCGGCATGTTCACGGTCTGGTACTCGATGTAGGCGGCGAGGCCTTCCGGCCCGAGCTCACGGCCCAGCCCCGAATCCTTGAAGCCGCCGAACGGTGCGCAGTTCTCGAGCATGAAGGTGTTGACGTTGAAGGTCCCCGTCCGCACCTGGCGGGCGACGGCGAGGCCGGTGTCGTGATCCGCCGTCCAGACGGATCCGGACAGCCCGTAGTTCGAGTCGTTCGCGAGGCGCACCGCGTCGTCCACACCGTCGTACTCGATCACGGAGAGCACCGGGCCGAAGATCTCCTCCTGGGCGATCCGCATCCCGTTGTCGACGCCGACGAACAGGGTCGGCTCCACGTACCATCCGCGGTCGAGGCCGGCCGGGCGCCCACCGCCCACCGCAACCTTGGCGCCCTCGGCGACCCCGGCGGCCAGGTACTCCTCGACACGCCCGCGCTGCCGGGCGCTCACCAGCGGCCCGACCTGCGTCTCCTCGTCGAGTGGCGCGCCGACCTTCACCCCTTCGACGCCGGCGACCAGCGCTTCCACCACCTCGTCGTAGCGGTCGCGCGGGGCGAGGACGCGGGTCTGCGCGACGCACGCCTGGCCGCTGTTCATCAGGCCCGCGCCGAGCAGGGCCGGGACGGCCGCCGCCAGGTCCACGTCGGGCAGCAGGATCGCCGCCGACTTGCCGCCGAGCTCAAGGGTCACCCGGCGCAGCCGCTGCCCGCAGAGGGACGCGATGTGCCGGCCCACCGCCGTACTGCCGGTGAAGCTGACCTTGTCGACACCGGGATGGGTGACGAGATACTCGCCGACCACACGGTCGGCCGGCACGATGTTCACCACACCCGGGGGAAGGCCGACCTCCTCCAGCACCTCACCGAGCAGCCGGGCCGACAGCGCGGCCTCCTGAGCCGGTTTCAGCACGACGGTGCAGCCGGCGACGATCGCGGGCGCGAGCTTGAGCATGGTGGCGTAGACGGGGACGTTCCAGGGAACGATGGCGGCGACCACACCGACCGGGGTCCGGCGCACCACGGACGGCCCGAGGAGCCCGGCCCGGGTCTCCTCCCAGGCGGTGTTTCTGCCGAGTTCGGCGTAGTAGTCGGCGACCATGGTGGCGGCCAGTACCTGCCCCAGGCGCGAGAAAGTGATGGGCGCGCCGATCTCGTTGCTGATCGTGCGGGCGAACTCCTCGGAGCGGGCGCTGATCTGTGCCGAGATCCGGGCGAGAGCTTCGGCCCGGGCCGCGCCGTCGGTGTTCTTCCAGGGGCCGCTGTCGAACGCCGCGCGGGCGGCGGCCACGGCCGCGTCGATATCGGCGTGGGCGACCGACGGAATCCGGCCTATCACGTCCTCCGACGCGGGGCTGATGACGTCGACGAAGCCCTCCCCCGCCGACGGGACCCACTTTCCTGCGATGAACAGGCGGTTGTCGGTACCGATGTCGGAACCCATGAGACCGGCCTCCTCGCTCAGTCCTGCGACGCGCGCGCCCGCCCGTCTGGTCGGCCGGCGGACACCCCGACAGACTAGAACAGGTTCTTATTCGCGTACAGGGCACCCGAACCGTTTCCTGACACCCCTTCAGGAAACGGTTCGGGCGGCTGAGGCACCCACGGCCGTGGCCGTGGGCGTGGGCGTGGGCGACCGGCTACGAGCTACGGGAGGAGGGCCGGCCAGTCGTCACCGGTGGGCAACGGGTGGCGGAACAGCCGGGCGGCGTTGCCACCGGCGATCATTACGGCCTCGTGCCGCGGCAGGTCCGCGAAACGCTTGCGCAGCAGGTCCTGCGAGTTCGGCCAGGTCGAGTCGGCGTGCGGGAAGTCCGTCTCGAACAGGATGTGGTCGATCCCGATCATGTGCCGCTGGTCCAGGGTGCCGGGGTCGTCCAGCATGCAGAAGTAGAAGTTGCGGCGCAGCGCCTCACTCGGCGTCACGTCATACGTCCACGGCGTGCCACCGCCGCCGGAGTGTTCCATCACGTAGTCGAGCCGGTTGATGGCCATCGGCACCCACCCGATGCCACCCTCGCTCAACGCGATCTTCAGGTTCGGGTACAGCGCCGGGATGCCCGCCCACACCCAGTCGATGGCGGCGCAGTACGCGCCGGCCGGGAACAGCGACGTCTGCACGTTCAGCCCGCCACCGGGCGAGCCCTGCAGGACGAAGCCGCTCGCCCCGCAGTGCAGCGAGATGACCGTGTCGGTCTCCTCGCACGCCTTGAAGAACGGCTCCCAGTGCTGGTGGTTCGTGATCGGCGGCAGCTTGAGCAGGTGCGGGGACTCCAGGAACGACACCGACGTGAAGCCGAGCTCGGCGTTGCGCCGGATCTCCTCGGCGGCGATCTTCGGATCCTTCAGCCAGGGCAGCTGCATCGGGATGAAGCGCTCCGGGTACGCGCCGTGCCACTCCTCGATCATCCAGCTGTTCCAGGCCCGGATCGCGGCGAGCCCGACCTCGGTGTCGTTGTTCATCGACAGCACCCGCCCGGTGAAACCCCACGCCCCGGACGGGAAGCACAGCGACGCCCAGATGCCGTCGAGATCCATGTCCTTCACCCGGGCATGGACGTCCCACGCCGACCGGCGCATCTCGTCGAAGTTCAGCGGGTCGAGGGTCCACTGCGACTTCGGGCGCCCGGCGACGACGCTCATCCCGTTGTCGCGGTAGAGCCGGTCGCGGTAGAGCCAGGCCTCCGAGCCGTCGGGGGTCGTGATCACCTGGGGGGCCCACTCACGCAGCTTCGCCGGGAACCGCTCGACGAAGACGTCAGCCGGCTCGGTGAGGTGATCATCGACGGAGACGATCGAGTAGCTGCGCTCCTGCGGTTCGGGGTCCCCAAGCAGCTGCCAGTTCGGCCTCGGCATCGTGAGCTCCTGGTTCTCGCCGTCGTCACGTCAGCGGTGCAGCGGCGTCAGCAGTAGTACGTAAACGCTCACTTTTGATCCTAGCCGCTCCCCCACCTCCCGGACGACCGGTTCCCCGTTTGACCGATCCACAGCACGGACCTCCCGCAGCTGCGGAGAATCCGCCTTCTCCCTGCATGAGGTGAGCGATCATTGCCTCTTGAGGGACGGGGGTCTCGGCATGAAGGTCGATCAGGCCTGGCCACTGGCGGCGACCGTGACGGCCAGCGCGCACGCGACCGCGCACGCAACCACCTCCGCGGCCGCGGTTGCGGCCGCGACCACGGATCTGGCTCCGTCGCCGTCGACGGGGCTCAGCTCAGGGCTCGTCGCGCTCGCCCTGGTCATCGCCCGGCCGCTGTGGAACCGCACCGGGCACCTCAACACGGCCGCACACGAGGGTGGCCACGCCCTGATGGCCTTCCTGCTGGATCGCGAGTTCCTGGCCGTCCGGCTCGAAGCCAACCAGAACGGCCTGACGTCCTACTTCGGCCGGCCGCGCGGCTTCGGGCGCATGATCATCTCCGCGTCCGGCTACACCGCGCCGTCACTGTTCGGACTCGCGGCCGCCGCCCTGCTGGCCGCCGGCAACGTCACCGCGGCCTTCCTGCTCGCCGGGCTGGCACTCTGCGGCCTGTTACTGCTGGTCGTGAACGCCTTCGGACGACTGACAGTCGTGGTCATGACCCTGCTGCTCGTGCTGGTCACGGCCCGGGGCTCGGCGGGATCGCAGCTGTTCGTCGCCTGCGCGGTGAGCTGGTTCCTGCTGCTCGGCGCGATCCGGTCGCTCGGCGAGCTGCGCCAGGCCCGCCGATACTCGCTGCACACCGACGCCGACACACTGGCATCCGTGAGCCATCTCCCGGCGTGGGTGTGGGTGGCGATCTTCTACACGATCGATCTCTACTGCCTGCTGCTCGGCGGCCGCCTGCTGCTCGGCGGCTGACCGCCCCGCAGATCAGGCACCGGGCCGCCTGACAATCGGCAAGAAGTGAGGATCTGGGCCGCTTCAACAACCGAGATCTTCACTTCTTGCTCTGAAGCAGCAACAGTCCCCCGGGTCTCGGGCGGCCCAGGAGTCCGTACCGGGCGACCGGAACCTGGCAGCCGTCACGCCTGCCGGCCACGCACTCGCGGTCAGGCGCTTGCCGGCCGGACGGGTTCGGACGTCCAGTCCGGGTAGTCCGGAGGGAAGAGGCCGTGCAGGCGGCGAGTCGCCTCCGCCGTCCTCGCGGCGAGCGCCGCACCGATGGCGTTGACCCTGGCACCGGGTAGCGCCTCACCCCCCAGGTGCAGGAAGACGATGAACCGGGTCCGGCCCGAGCTGTCGAACACCGGCGCCCCGATCAGGCCGACAACATAGGACTGGTCCTCGATGATCGACCCGAAGCCGTACTGGATGTCCTCCGGGGCTGGGCCGAAAGGAGCGGGCTCACCCGCGGGCCCGTCGGCGGGGACGGACCCAGCGGCGGCCGCGGAGGGAGCGGCGGCAGACGCGGCAGAGGCGGCGGCGGGCGCGGAGGTGCGTCCCGGACGGGCCGCCGCGTCGTCGTCCAGGTCGGCGATCACCGAGAGGATCGCGCTTGGGGTGAGCAGGCCGATCCCCTCGACGCCGAAGCCACGGCGTCGGGTGTGGGCCAGCAGATCGGGCAGGTCCAGGTGCCGCGCGACCCGCGGCGTGCGGGCCTGCCAGGCCGCGCGGTCCTCGTCCGACGCCCAGGCGGTGATCAGCAGGCCGAACGGGGGCGCGAAGGGGTACCGGACGCCGATCACCGCTTCGACGAAGCGCTCCGACGGGCCGAAACGGTGCGCCATGACGAGCTCGTCGTGGTCGCGCATGTGGATCGAGCACCCGTAGCCGAGTGACCGGCTGAGCGGTTCGAGCTGGTGGGCGAGCGCGCGCAGGGCCGGGAACCTGGCGTCCGCGGCCTTGCCGAGGGCGAGCAGCGCGGGGCCCGGGGTGTAGCTCTTGTCGGATTCGTCCCGGACCACCAGCGCCGAGTGACGCAGCTCATTGAGGATCGCCAGCGCCGTGCTCGGGACGAGGCCGAGCTCCCGGGCGACCTCCGCGAGGGTCCACGAGCGGTCCGGGTGGGCGCCGAGAAGCTCCAGGATGCGGATCACCCGTCGCGTCGGTGGTGACACCCGATCACTACGGGTGTCGGCGGGGATAACCGTGTTGCGCGCCGTCATCGCTCCTCACTCAGGGCCATGGCGTGGTCGACACCCGACAGTCTGCCCGAGTCACCCCGGCCGCCTACCGGCTTACCACCGGCGTTGACGGACAGCCTTGACAGACGAGGAAGCGAGTTGCGATATTGCAACACGCTACTTCACCAATCCGATCGAAATTATCCGGCGAATCGACGGACCCCGCGGAGGGCTGACGTGACCACGATCGAGGCTCCCACCACCCTGCTCCGAGTCGAGCCCATCCACCCCACGATCGGCGCGGTCATACACGGCGTCGACGCCAGCCGACCGCTCGACCCCGCGACCGTCGCGTTCGTCCGCCAGGCCCTGCTCGACCACAAGGCGATCTTCCTGCGCGGCCAGCACCTCGACCTGGAGCAGCAGGGCCGGTTCGCGGAGCACTTCGGCGACCTGACGCCGCACCCCATCCAGGAGCTCGCGGGCGGCTACCCCGACTTCGAGTGGCTGATGCAGCAGAGCATCCGCACCCGCGCCGAGGGCTGGCACTCCGACATGGCCTTCCTGCCGGAGCCGCCGTTCGCGACGCTGCTGACCCTCCCGGTGATCCCGCCGGTGGGCGGCGACACGCTGTTCCTCGACCTGGAGGCCGCCTACAACGACCTCTCCGAGCCGGTTCGCACGCTCGTGGACGACCTGACGGTGATCCACTACGCCGACAACTTCCAGGACTGGGCGTGGGGCCCGAACGTCGACGAGGCAACGCGCAACCAGATCCTCTCCTGGGCGGCCCGCCCGGTCGAGCACCCGCTGGTGCGGGTGCACCCGGAGACGGGGCGCCGGACGCTGTTCGCCGTGACCGGCTTCGCCCGCCGGATCAAGGGCCTGACCGAGACGGAGAGCAAGGGCATCCTCGACCTGCTCGCCGCGCACGTCTCGCGCACCGAGTACGTCGCCCGGTTCAGGTGGAGCCCCGGCGACATCGCCTTCTGGGACAACCGCACGGTGCTGCACCGGGCCTCGATCGACTTCGGTGACGCCCCCCGGCCGCTCCAGCGCGTGACCATCAACGAGTTCGCCGTCAACGGCCACTGACGTCACCCGCGAACCGCGGCTCCCCCGCGCCGCGCCTCATCCCCCACCGCGGCTCATCCCCCACCGCATGCCGCATGCCCCGCCGCATGCCGCATACCCCACACCAAACACAATTCGCCAGACACATTCACTGAAAGAACTGCTGTGACTACTGAGCTTTCCGGCGGACGTCGGTCCCGCCGCGCCCGACTCCCGCTGCTCGCCATGCTGATCGCCCTGGTGGCACTGTTCGCGGCCGCCTGCGGGAGCGACGACGACACCGAGGCGACGTCCGACGCGACGGCGCCAGCCGCCTCCGCCGGTGCCAGTGCCGCCGTCGACCTCACCGATGTCACGCTGCACGTCGGCGACCAGTACAACATCCTCAGGTCCCAGCTCGAGGCGGCCGGCGTGCTCGACGACGCCCCGTACAAGGTCGAGTGGAGCCAGTTCCAGGGCGGCCCCGCGGTCATCGCGGCGGAGACCGGCGGCGACGTCGACCTGGGCATGATGGGCGAGACGCCGGTCGTCTTCGCCCAGGCGGCGAACAGCCCGGTGAAGGTCGTCGGGGTATCGAAGATCAGCGACCCTGCGAAGTACAACTTCGCCCTGATCGTCAAGAACGACTCCCCGATCCGCACCATCGCCGACCTCAAGGGCAAGAAGATCCTGAACTCGCAGGGCACGGTGGCGCAGTACCTGATCGGCAGGGTGCTGGAGAAGGCCGGCCTGACGACGAAGGACGTCGAGCTGGTCAACATCCAGCAGGGTGCGCAGGCCGCCTACGACCGTGGCGACGTCGACGTCGCCGGCAGCGGCGGGGCGCCGCTGGTCACCACCCTGGCCAAGGGCCAGGACCGGGTCCTCATCTCCGGCGCCGGGCTGCTGCCCGGGTTCAACTACCTCGTCGCCCGCGACGGAGCGCTGTCCGACCCGAAGACCAGCGCCGCCCTCGGCGACTTCCTCGGCCGGGTCGCGAAGTCCCAGGACTGGTACAACGCCAACCCGGACAAGGCCGCCGAGATCGTCAAGCCGATCTACAAGGTCGACGACGCGATCGCCAAGAAGATCGTCACCCTCGCACCGTTCACGTACGTGCCGATCGACAGCACCATCATCGACGCCCACCAGTCGGAGGCCGACTTCTTCACCGAGCAGGGCGTGCTGAAGTCGACCGTCGACGCCACGAAGGTCTTCGATGACCGCTACAACTCGGTCATCACAGAAGCCACCTCAGGCAAGTCATGACCGATCTGCCCGTCGCGGGGGTGGCCCCGGCCACCCCCGCATCTCCTCCGGTCTCCGAAGCCGCTGCGAACTCGCAGACCGCTCCGGCCTCGGGAACCGCTCCTATCCTGGAAACCGCTCCGATCTCGGACGTCGCTCCGGCACCGGGGCTCGTCCGGCCGCGCGCGGCCAGGAAGCGCGGGCATGGCCGCGGCCTCACACTCGTCCTGCGGGCGCTGCTGCCACTGGCGTTGTTCGGCCTGTGGTGGTGGGGAACGGAGACGGGCTGGATCTCCGCCAACGTCCTCGTCTCCCCGCCGGAGGTCGTCCGGACCTTCGGTGACCTGGTCAGCGAGGACCATCTGTTCCACCAGCTGTGGGTCTCGCTGAGCCTGTCGCTGCGCGGCGCGCTCATCGGCGGCAGCCTCGGCCTGCTGTTCGGCGCGGTCGCCGGCCTGTGGCGCATCGGCGAGGAACTGCTCGACGCGACCATGCAGATGCTGCGCACCATCCCGTTCCTCGCGGTGGTGCCGCTGTTCATCGTCTGGCTCGGCATCGGTGACACGCCGAAGGTGCTGCTGATCTCGCTGGCGACGCTGTTCCCGATGTACCTGAACACCTACAACGGCGTCCGCAACGTCGACCGGCGCGTCATCGAGGCGATGGACGTCTTCGGCCTGCGCGGCGCCCGCCTCGTCGCCAAGGTGATCATCCCGCTGGCGCTGCCGTCCATTCTCACCGGCCTGCGGTTCTGCCTGGGCGTCTCCGTGCTCGCCCTGATCGCCGCCGAACAGATCAACTCCAGCGCCGGCCTCGGCTACCTCATGTACCAGGCGCAGTCGCTGCAGCAGGTGGACATCCTGGTCGTGGTGCTGGCGATCTACGCGATCCTCGGTCTGCTCTCCGACCTCATCGTCCGTGTACTGGAGAAGGTCCTCATGCCCTGGCACCGAGGAGTAGCAGCGAGATGACCGTCACCTCAGACCCGCCCTCGACCTCGGCTGCGGCTCCGGCTGCGGACTCGGCTGCCGCCACGAGCGCGGCCTCGGCTGCGGCCGAGGGACAGCTGACCGTGCGGGTCCGGGACGTGCGCAAGACGTTCGCCCGCCCGGTCCTCGACGGGATCAGCCTCGACATCCACGCCGGCGAGTTCGTCGCGCTGCTCGGCGCCAGTGGGAGCGGAAAGACCACGCTGCTGCGGATCCTCGCCGGCCTCGAAGCCGCCGACAGCGGCAGCGTCTGGGTTCCCCCGACCCGCACCGTGGTCTTCCAGGAACCCCGGCTGGTGCCGTCGCAGCGGGTCTGGCGCAACGTCGTCGTCGGGCGCAGCGGCGGGCGCAGCGGCGGGCGCAGCGGCCGGGCCGCCGCCCGGGCCGCGCTCGCCGAGGTCGGTCTGGAGGACTGGGAGAACGCCTGGCCGGCCACCCTCTCCGGCGGCCAGGCCCAGCGGGTGGCACTGGCCCGCGCGCTCGTCCGGGAACCGCAGCTGCTGCTGCTCGACGAGCCGTTCGCCGCCCTCGACGCCCTGACCCGCATCAGGATGCGCCAGCTCATCGGGGATCTGTGCGCCCGGCACCGCCCGGCTGTCCTGCTGGTCACCCACGACGTCGACGAGGCCATCGTGCTCGCCGACCGCGTCGTCGTCCTCACCGACGGGCAGATCTCCCTCGACCGCCGCATCGACCTGCCCCGGCCGCGTTCTGTGGGCGACCCCGGCTTCGCCGAGTTCCACCGGCTGCTGCTCGCCGAGCTCGGCGTCCACGAGCACTGACCCCGCACCCGACCAGCGTCACGCAAACCGACGCGCCGGCGCGTCACACCAGCGGCGGGGCTGGAGTCAGGCGGAGCTGGCCCACGCGGCGCGCATGACGCAGTCCACGGTGGCACGGTTCGAGGCCGGCGGAACCATACCGACACTCCCGGTACTGGAACGGCTCGCCGAGGCACTCGACGCCGACCTCGACGTCCGCGTCGTCCCGCGCTCCGCGGCGTAGGCCGCGCTCATGCTGGACTGGCAGCACCGAGGTGGCCGGTGAGGTCGGTACCCAGAGCCCGGACCAGTGCGTCGACGTTGCGGCGGCCCCGGCCATAGTCGACAAGTGTGCACCGCAGACGCGGGACGCTGCGGATCGTCACCTCGGTGTCGTCCGCGCTCGGATGGACGTCCACCGTGATTCGCTCACCCCAGGACTGCATGTTCGCCCGCGTACGCGCCACCACATGCACGCCGTCGTCGGCGACGACCCGCGCCGGCAGAACCGGAAGGATTTCCAGCACCCGCCGGTGCACCACCGCGGAGTCCGCGGGGACGCGGACAACCGACGTGACCCGCGGTGAGAAATCGCTGCCCAGCCCCCGATACCTGTACAGAGTGATACTGCCGAACACAATCGACATGAACACCCCGAAGAACAGCCCTGCCACCAGCCCGACCTGCACCTCGCCGGATTCCAGACCGGCCAGCAGACCGAATGGCAGACCCATCCCGAAAAGCAGCTTCAGGTAGAGACGAACGACGTGCACCAGGCCCCCTGTCGATACCGTTTTGAACGCCCTGGTCGGGCGTCAACGCGAAATCCGCACTGCCGCAGACGGTCCCGCGCCGCGTCGAGATCGTCATCGGAGAAGAGTGAGGAAAATCGAGGATCCAGCACGGCGGCCTCCACGGTCAGGTCGAGCCTGCCTCGCTCCCAGAGCGCGGTGAACCCCTCAGAGGGCCGAGCATTCCCAATCAGCCTGATCGCCGCCGCCACGCCACCGACATCCTCGACCATCTGAAGGAAATAGCCGGCCCGGTAACCGGCGTCCTTCGAGGCTCGACGACAGATGTCGAGCATCGCGCCGTGAAAGGCGCCCTCCCTCTCGTTCACCAGCCGATTCCCCCGCTTCTACGCAGCCGCGATCTTAGCGCCCCCGTGCCCCATCCGTCCGCGCCGCGGCCTTTCCCCTCGCCAACCGCCCGCCTGTTCACACCATCTGTCCGCCGTCTGTCCGCCATCTGTCCGCCATCTGCCGGTCGGCCGTCCGTCCGTCCGTCCGCCGTCGGCGTCGTTCCGCCATCTGTCCACCGAGGTCCACCTTCCCCACCGTGCGGCAACCGCGCGTGACCGCCCACTGCTGTCGCCCACCGTCACGCTCGTGTCGGCAGCTCCTTTCTTCGCGCATGCGGGAACCTCGCGACCTGCCGACCACGACCCCCGCCCGCAAAGGTGACGTGAGCGTCTGAAACCTGAATCAGACCTATCCACTGGACAAGTCAACGGCGCATCGCGAACCCGCGAACCGGACCTCACCCTGCCACAGACGACCCATCCACCCCAATCATCGGCCCTGCGGCGGCACGCCAATGGCCAACGAAACCCGCCGCACCACCGCGACCAGCACCTTCAGGACCGCCGGCGAAGCCCACAGGCCGTGGCACGGACGAAAATCCGCGTCCGGCGGGCCGAGAACGCGGCGCGAATCCGTCATCTCAGCTCGCCGCATCTTCCGGAAAAACCACCACCCGAAGGCTTGCAGAAACCGAACCGACATGGATGTCGAGATTCCACGAGAACGAGACCACGAGGAGCCCTTTAGTAGCGGGGACGCGACAGACGCGCGGACGCCGAAAGCTGGCCATTGCTGTCAGAAACTCCAACGGATCGGCGATGCAGGCTGCCGTCATGCGAGGAGCCCTCGATCCCTGGCCACCGCGCTGGAAGCCAGGCCGGACCAGGCCGGACCAGGCCGCACCGCGCGGGACCGGGCGGAGGCCTGGCCTGGCCTGGCCGGAGCGACGCGGGGCGAGCCCAGCTCCAGCACCGCGGACCGGCCGGAGGACCGGACGCTAGGTAACGCCAGCCGGACGTGGCACGATTTCGGGGGTGACGAGCAGACCCACCGCAGCGCAGCAGATGCGCGAGATGGAGCGGCTCCGTGACCTTGCGCGACTGCGGCGCGTACGCGACCGGATCGACCGGGAGTACGCGCAGCCGCTGGACGTCGAGGCGCTCGCCCGCGGCGTGCACATGTCGGCCGGGCACCTCAGCCGCCAGTTCCGCCTCGCCTACGGGGAGGCTCCGTACGCCTACCTGATGACCCGGCGCATCGAACGCGCCATGGCACTGCTGCGCCGAGGTGATCTCAGCGTCACCGACGTCTGCTTCGCGGTCGGGTGTTCGTCACTGGGCACTTTCAGCACCAGGTTCACTGAGCTGGTCGGGGTGCCGCCGAGCGTCTACCGGCGCCAGGCCGCCGAGGCGGAGGCGAGGTCACGGATCGAAGCCGCAGGCGCGGCGGCCACGAGCACACCGGTCACAGGCACGCCGGTCACAGGCACGCCGATCGCGGACACACCGACCGCGGAGATCGCGGGCCTGCTGCCGTGCGTCGCGAAACAGGTGAGCAGGCCCGTCCGGAGCAGACCGGTCAGGAATCGAGAAGCGCAGGTCACGGAGCCGCGCCTAGCGTGACGGCCATGGACATCAGCATTCACTCCACCTTCCTTCCGCACACCGACCCGGAGGCCTCGCTCGCGTTCTACCGCGACGTCCTCGGCTTCGAGGTCCGCAACGACGTCGGCGGTGGCACGATGCGCTGGATCACCGTCGGCCCCGCGGGCCAGCCGGGCACCTCGATCGTGCTGCACCCGCCGGTCGTCGACCCGGGCGTCACCGACGACGAGCGCCGCGTCGTCAACGAGATGATGGCGAAGGGCACCTACGCCATGATCGTTCTGGCCACCAAGGACCTGGACGGCGCCTTCGAACGACTGCAGTCCGGCGATGTCGAGATCGTCCAGGAGCCGACCGAGCAGCCGTACGGGGTGCGCGACTTCGCCGTGCGCGACCCCGCGGGCAACATGGTCCGTGTCAACGAGATCCGCTGACAGACGAAGCTGACAGACGAAGAACTCCCGCGACGCACGCCCTGCACGCCCAGCTCTGTTTGGAGGCACGTTGACCACGGCCGCGAGATCAGAAACGTCCTCGCCCGCACCTGAACCCGCGCCGCACGCCGCCGACAGCCATGATCTGATCCGCGTGCAGGGCGCGCGGGTGAACAACCTCAAGGATGTCAGCGTCGAGATCCCGAAACGCAGGCTCACGGTGTTCACCGGGGTCTCCGGCTCGGGCAAGAGCTCGCTGGTGTTCGGCACGATCGCCGCCGAGTCACAGCGGATGATCAACGAGACGTACAGCGCCTTCGTCCAGGGTTTCATGCCGACGGTGGCCCGTCCCGAGGTGGACGTCCTCGAAGGTCTGACGACCGCGATCATCGTCGACCAGCAGCGGATGGGTGCCGACCCCCGTTCCACCGTCGGCACCGCCACCGACACGGGCGCCATGCTGCGCATCCTGTTCAGCCGGCTCGGGCAGCCGCATGCCGGGCCGCCGAACGCGTACTCGTTCAACGTGCCGTCCGTCCGGGCGAGCGGTGCGATGACGGTCGAGCGCGGTAACAGCAGGACGGTGACGAAGACATTCACCCGCGCCGGCGGCATGTGCCCAAGGTGTGAGGGGCGGGGCGCGGTCACCGACATCGACCTCACCCAGCTCTTCGACGAAACGAAGACGCTGGCCGAGGGGGCGATCACCGTCCCGGGCTTCAGCGCCGACGGCTGGTACGGGCGCATCTTCGCCGCGGTGGTTCCCGCGGACGTCCCGATCGCCAGGTTCACCAAGAAGCAACGCGAGGAGTTCCTGTACGGCGAGGCCCGCCGCATCAAGGTCGACAACATCAACCTGACCTACGAGGGGCTGGTCCCCCGCATCCAGAAGTCGTTCCTCGCCAAGGACGTCGACTCCCTGCAGCCGCACGTCCGCGCGTTCGTGGAACGGGCCGTCACCTTCACCACCTGCCCCGAGTGCGACGGCACCCGGCTGGGCGAGGCGGCCCGGTCGTCCAGGATCGGCGGGGCTGGTGGGCCCGGTGGAACCAGCGGGATCAGCATCGCCGACGCCTGTGCGATGCAGATCAGCGACCTGGCCGACTGGGTCCGCGGCCTCGACGAGCCGTCGGTGGCACCGCTGCTCGCGGCGCTGGCGCACGCCCTCGACGCGTTCGTGGAGATCGGTCTGGGCTATCTTTCCCTCGACCGGCCATCGGGCACGCTTTCCGGCGGTGAGGCGCAGCGGGTCAAGATGATCCGCCATCTCGGCTCCTCACTCACCGACGTCACCTACGTCTTCGACGAGCCGACCATCGGCCTGCACCCGCATGACATCGAGCGGATGAACCAGCTGCTGCTGCGGCTGCGCGACAAGGGCAACACGGTGCTTGTCGTCGAGCACAAGCCGGAGACGATCGCCATCGCCGACCATGTCGTCGACCTCGGCCCCGGCGCGGGTTCGGCGGGCGGCAGCGTCTGCTTCGAGGGCACCCTCGACGAGCTGCGCGCCAGCGACACCGTCACCGGCCGCCACCTCGACGACCGCACCGTGCTCAAGGTCTCGGTACGCGCACCCACCGGCCAGCTGCCGATCCGCGGGGCGGCGACGCACAACCTGCGTGACGTGGACGTCGACATCCCGCTCGGGGTGCTGGTCGTCGTCACCGGCGTCGCCGGTTCCGGCAAGAGCTCGCTCGTGCACGGGTCGATCCCGCCCGGGGCGGGGGTGGTGTCGATCGACCAGAGCGCGATCCGCGGCTCCCGCCGCAGCAATCCGGCGACGTACACCGGGCTGCTCGACCCGATCCGCAAGGCGTTCGCGAAGGCCAACGGGGTGAAGCCGGCGCTGTTCAGCGCCAACTCCGAGGGTGCCTGCCCCACCTGCAACGGCGTCGGCGTCGTCTACACCGACCTGGGGATGATGGCCGGCGTCGCCAGCCTCTGTGAGGAGTGCGAGGGGCGGCGCTACCAGGCGTCCGTGCTGGAGCACCATCTCGGCGGCCGCGACATCAGCGAGGTACTCGCGATGCCGGTGGCGGAGGCCACCGAGTTCTTCGGCGCGGGCGAGGCACGGACCCCGGCCGCGCACCGGATCCTGACGCGGCTCGGCGACGTCGGCCTGGGCTACCTGAGCCTCGGCCAGCCGCTCACCACCCTGTCGGGCGGTGAGCGGCAACGGCTGCGGCTGGCCACCCAGATGGCCACCGACGGCGGCGTCTACGTCCTCGACGAGCCGACCACCGGCCTGCACCTGGCCGACGTCGAGCAGCTGTTGGGCCTGCTCGACCGGCTCGTCGACGCGGGCCGGTCGGTCATCGTCATCGAGCATCACCAGGCCGTCATGGCGCACGCGGACTGGATCATCGATCTCGGCCCCGGCGCCGGCCACGACGGTGGCCGCGTCGTCTTCGAGGGCACCCCGGCCGACCTCGTCGCCGCCCGCTCCACCCTCACCGGCGAACACCTCGCGGCGTACATCAGCACCTGATCTGTGGTGCTGGACCAGGCCTTGGCCGCGCCTGGTCCAGCAGGCACAACACAGCCAAGGCCTGGTCAGGCCTGGTCCGGCCGGGTTCGTCAGGGCGAAGTGATCGCGAAGCCCGCTCCCGGAGCGAACGTCGTCACGTTCGGCGGGATGGCCTTGAGCTCGTCGATGGCCGCGCACGCCGGGCAGGCCGCGTAGCCGGACTGGTGGATCTTGTTCGCCTCGGCGTCGGCGCGGGCCTGGGCGACGCGGGCCTGGGCCTCGCTCACACCGGCGAACGCCGCCTGCGCCTTGTTCACCGCCTCCTGCACCTGGGCCGGCAGGGTGATCCGAACAAGATTGAACTTCAGGTCGACCAGGAACGCCTCGCCCAGGGTCGATTCCAGATCGCGGGCGAGCGACTCGTTGATCGCCTTCTGCACCGCGGCAATGTTCCCGTTGGACGATTCGACCGGACCGGTGGGCGTGTTTCCGGTGACGGAGTCCGGGTTCACGGCCTGGTTCGCTCCGAGCTGCACCAACGCGCACGAGGAGACCAGCTGGGCGCAGTCGAAGGTGTTTATCTGCTCGCGCAGGTCGTTGTCGATGACCGGCCGGATGATCGTGTCCAGGAAGGCGGACCAGCCGTTGTCACCGTCATAGGGCGCGTACTGCTTGCCGTCGGAGAGCAGCCGGAACTTGCGAGTCCCGAACTTGTCGTCGAAGGTCCGCAGGACGTCCGGGTCGGTGTTGAGGGAGAAATACAGCGTCCCCTCGATGCCCATTTCGACGCCGTCCTTCGACGGCACCCGGACGACCTCGTGGTCAGGCCGGTCGCCCTGCCCCTCGTTCGCGGTGATCGTGTAGAAGCGCTGTTGGGCAGGGTACTTGTGCACGTCGGAGTAGAGGCCGACCCAGACCCGTCCGGATGCCGGCGCAATGACCTGCCGAATCCGGTGGTTGTCGAGTGGGCCTCCGTTGCGCACGACGGCCACCTCGCCACCGTTCGTACGGTCGAAGGAGCCCAGCGTGCTGAACCCGAGGACCAGCAGATAAATGCCGAGCAGGGCGAGGACGGCGATTCCCGCGCGGGATCGCCAGGACCGGAAGCGCATTCAGGCTCCTCGAGCCGGACGCGAATCGACAGACCGCCGAATCGCAAAGCAAATGGTGCAACATGAATATCAGTTCGCACCGCCCGCCAGAAGCGCGTTCCATTGTCAGGCACCCGACTCCGTTTCAACGCCAGAAGCCCGCCTCCACGGAGACCGTTCCCGCCCGCCTGCCGAGTCTCAGAAGGTTTCCCGCGCATCCGCGGCGGCGCCCCGGACGGCCCGCGACGTCCGCCCGGACGCTGAGCGGGGCACTGCCGCGGCGGCCGTGCCCCACCCGCGGCGCCACGCCGGAGTGCAGCGCGCCGGCACGCCGAACGCACCGGCGCGCTCGCCTCAGTCCTCGATCGGGGTGACGCCGACCGCCTTGTAGGTGGTGGGCTTGCCCTTGTCGTCCAGCGTCGTCAGCAGACCGCCGCGGGCGCATTCGGCCGGGCTGTCCGGGTAGGCCTTGCCGTTGCAGCGGAACCGCAGCCCGGTCGCGCCCGGCAGGTCCTTCTCCGGCATGCCCTTGAGAGCGGCGGTGACGGCAGCCGGTGTGATGTCGCCGGTCAGGCCCTCGAGCCCGGTCCGGAAGGCCGACAGGGTGATGAACATCGCGGCCGCGCCGGCCTCGGTGACGTCGATGCCCTTGTCCTTGCCGTAGGTGTCGACCACGGCCTCGAAGACGGCGATCGCCGGGTCGTCCGAGCCGATCGGGGCGGTCGCGGTGATCGTCATGCCCTTGAGGAAGTCGCCGGGCACGGCTTCCCGGGTCGCATCCGTGATGCAGTGGGCGATGGCCGCGAGGGGGCCGTCGTACCCGACGGCACGCAGCCCGTTGAACGCGCTGATGCAGAAGGCGTCGCTGCCGACGACCTGCACGATCCCGGGCTCCCCGTCGACGATGCGCTGCATCTGCGGCGTCATGTCGGCGGTGCCGGCCGGGATCTGGACGACGTCGAGCGCTATGCCCTGCTTCTCGAACGCGGGCCTGGTCACCTGGTAGAGGCCGGTGGTGACCGGCAGGTCGATCGCGACGACCGTGACCTTCTTGGCACCCGCGTCCTTGGCGACCTGGACCGGCAGCGTGACCAACGGGAAGAACTGGTCACTCAGGATGAAGGTCGAATCGGGGTCGCCCAGCGAACCGGCGCCGTTCGCGGTGTAGAACATCACCGGCACCTTCGCCGCGTGCAGCGGCTCCCAGATCTGCTCCCCGGCGCCGGACGAACCGACGACGACGGCGACGACGTCCTTCTCGATCATCTGGTTCGCGCAGTCGGTGGCCTTGGCCGGGTCGGCCTGCGCCTCGCACTGCAAGACCTCGATGGGCCGGCCCGCGATGCCGGAGCGGTGCTCGTTGAGGTACTGGACGGTCGCGTCGGCGACCTTGAACTCGTAGGACAGGTCCGCGGCCGGGCTCTGGCCGTCCGAGATCACGCCGATCCTGACCGGTTCGCCCTTGGCCTGGGCCACCGGCCCGAGCGCCTGCGCGGCAGCGGCGGTGTCGGCCGGCGCCGGGCTGTCAGAGTCCTCGTCGCCGCCACAGGCCCCGAGCAGGAGGCTCGCGGACAGGGCGCCCAACGCTCCTAATGCCGCTAAGCGCACTCCCGCGCTCCGTCGCGGTGACCGCCGCTGCCCCGCTCCCCCGCCGGGCCCGGACCTGATCGCCAGCTTCTGCATGTAGATGCCCCCATCTCACGGTCGGACGGCCGAACTGCCTGGCCAGACGGTCGATCCGTCGAAACGGATCTCCCGGCCTGGATGCACGGCTACGGTACGGACCAGCGGTCCGCTTCACAAGCGAAACTTAAGGAACGACCCTGGCCGGAGCCTGGTCAGCGAGGCCCGGCCGAAAACCGGTTTCCGTGGCCCGGCGAGGCGGGCTATCGTGTCCGGGCAGACTCCCCCAGCTCGATGGAGGCGATATGGAGGGCGACGACGACATCTCCGGCTGATCCCGGTGATGTTCGGCCTGCCGGCCGGTGCGCGACAGCGGCACCGCCCGGGCCGATGAGTCGTCCTGCCCTCTGCCGCTGAGCAGCCGCGCCATGCGCGCAGGCGTGCCATGCGGGCAGCCACGTCACGCCATGAGCCGAGGTCTTCTTCCGCATGTCCGTCGTAGCCGACACCGCCGTCGCCTGTTCCAACCTGTCCTTCTCCTGGCCGGACGACACCCCCGTCTTCCAGGGCCTCTCCCTCACCGCCGGTGCCGGCCGTACCGGGCTCGTCGCCCCGAACGGGGCCGGCAAGAGCACGCTGCTCCGCCTGGTCGCCGGCGAGCTGCGGCCGACCGGTGGCAGCGTGACCGTCACCGGCCTCCTCGGCTACCTGCCGCAGTTCCTACCGCTGGCGGACCACCGGACGGACACCCTGACGGTGGCCGAGGTCCTCGGGGTCGCCCCGGTGATCCGTGCGCTGCGTGCCGTCGAGGCCGGTGACGCCAGCGAGGAGAACTTCACCACGATCGGCAACGACTGGGACGTCGAAGAGCGCACCCACGCCGAACTCGACCGCCTGGGCCTCGGCGCGCTGGCCTTCGACCAGTCGCTGCGCACGCTCAGCGGTGGCCAGATCGTGTCTGTCGGCCTGGTCGCGCAGCTGCTGAGACGTCCGGACGTACTGCTGCTCGACGAGCCCACCAACAACCTGGACCTCGCCGCGCGCCGTCGGCTGTACGACGTCGTCGGCGCCTGGGCCGGCTGCCTGCTGCTGGTCAGCCACGACCGTGCCCTGCTGGACCGGATGGATCGCATCGTCGAGCTCGACCACGGCGACGTCCGCTCGTACGGCGGAAACTTCACCGCCTATGAAGAGGCCGTCCAGCTGCGTCAGGCCGCTGCCGAACGTGAGGTCCGAGGTGCCGAGCAGGAGCTGCGGCGGGAGAAGCGGGACAGGCAGCAGGCCCGGGAACGGGCGGCGCGCCGGGCTGGCAACGCCGCGCGGAAGCTGCCCGACGCCGGTATCCCGAAGATCGTCGCCGGGGGCATGAAACGGCGGGCACAGGAGTCGGCGGGACGGGCCCAGGAAGCCCACACCGAGCGGGTCGGGCAGGCGCAGGCCAGGTTGGACCGTGCCGAGGAGGCGCTGCGCGACGACCGGCCGATCGTGCTCGACCTGCCCGCCACCCGGGTGCCTGCCGGGCGGACGGTGTTCGCCGGCGAAGGCCTGCAGGTCCGGTACGGCGAGAAGGCCGTCTTCGCCGCCGCAGCCGCCGGTGGCAGTGGCGGTGCCGGTGCCGGTGGCAATGGCGGTGCCGGTGGCAATGGCGGTGCCGGTGGCAGTAGCGGTGGCGGTGCCGGTGGCAGTAGCGGTGGCGGTGCCGGTGGCAGTAGCGGTGGCGGTGGCGGGAGCGAGGTCGGCCGCGGCGTTGACGCAGGCGGCGTTGACGATCGCGGTATCGACGCCGGCGGCGTTGATCTGACGATCCGGGGCCCGGAGCGCATCGCGCTGACCGGCCCGAACGGCGCCGGCAAGTCCACACTGCTACGGCTGGTCGGCGGGCAGGCCCAGCCCTCCGGCGGCCGGATCAGGACGGCTGACGGCCGGGTCGCCTATCTCTCCCAGCGGCTCGACCTGCTCGACCTCGACCGCACCGTCGCGGAGAACCTTGCCGCGTCCGCCCCGGAGATGCCGCCGTCGGAGCGCATGCACCTGTTGGCACGGTTCCGGTTCCGCGCGGGCGGTGCCGACCGGCAGGTGGGGGCGCTGTCCGGCGGGGAGCGGCTGCGGGCCACGCTGGCCTGCGTGCTGTTCGCCGAGCCGGCTCCGCATCTGCTGCTGCTCGACGAGCCGACCAACAACCTCGATCTGGTCAGCATCGGCCAGCTCGAAAATGCGCTGAACGCCTACCAGGGCGCGTTCGTGGTGGTCAGCCATGACGAACGGTTCCTGGCCCGGATCAACGTGAACCGCTGGCTGCACCTCGAGCAGGGCGTACTGTCGGAGCCCGGCATGCGCTCGTCGATCAAGTAGCTACACCAGCCTTCGAGACCGGCGAGGACGTCACCGGCCAGACCTCCGAGAGCCCGGTAGCCGGTATCCCGGTAGCCCGGCGGCCCCGGCCGCCCGGTTTGGCGAGTCGCAAGAGTGAACGATTTTGGTCGTTCCAACGAGGTGGTCTCAGTCGGTCATTGCACACCTGTCTGGATGGGGGTGTGGGATGCCGGCTGGTCGGCGACCGTTGGGGTGGGATGTGCGTGGAAAGTTCTGGGATGCGTATGGGGCGGGAGACAGCATCACGGTGGCGGCGGGGAGAGCGGGAGTGAGTTCGTCGGCGGCTCGGTTGTGGATGCTGGCGGTGGGTGGGGTCCGGCCGCGGCCACCACAGCCGCGGTCACCGTTGCGGTTGTCGATGGCGGAGCGGGAGGAGATCTCGCGGGGCCTGGCGGAAGAGCTGAGTTTCTCCG